>JBFMDF010000082.1:0-8397 GCA_040753935.1 Bacteroidota bacterium
ATGCCGAATCTGTAAAACATCCGGAAAAATTTTTCGCGAAGATGGCGGAACAAGAATTGGTGTGGTTTAAAAAATGGAACAAAGTGCTGAAATGGAAACTGCCGTTTGCTCAGTGGTTTGTGGGCGGAAAAATTAATATTGCCTATAATTGTCTCGACCGTCATCTGAATTCGTGGCGGCGCAACAAAGCGGCAATTATTTGGGAAGGTGAACCGGGCGATAAGAGGACATTGACATACGGCGAACTACACAGACAAGTCTGCAAGTTTGCAAATGTATTGAAAAAATTGGGAGTGCAAAAGGGAGACCGCGTTGCCATTTACATGCCGATGATTCCCGAACTGCCGATTGCAATGCTGGCGTGCGCGCGGATCGGCGCTATTCACAGCATCATCTTCGGCGGCTTCAGTGCGGAAGCGTTGAAAGACCGCATCAACGATTGTCAGGCGAAACTTGTCGTAACTGCCGATGGTGGATACCGTCGTGGACACATTGTTCCGTTGAAAGAAAATGTCGATAACGCTCTTCAACATACCCCTTCTATTGAAAGCGTTATTGTTGTGAAACGAGCAAACATCGATGTTCACATGGTACCGGGTCGCGATTATTGGTGGCATGGTTTAACCGAATCCGAATCGGCATTGTGTGAAGCAGAAAAACTCGATTCCGAACATCCTCTTTTTATTTTGTACACCAGCGGCACCACCGGAAAACCGAAAGGGGTGCTTCACACCACCGGCGGATATTTGCTGGGTGTTCATTTAACAACAAAATATGTTTTTGATATTAAGGATGAAGATACGTATTGGTGCACTGCCGATATTGGATGGGTGACGGGACACAGTTACATTGTGTATGGTCCGCTGTCAAACGGAGCGAGTGTGGTGATGTATGAAGGAGCGCCCAATTGGCCCGAACCGGATCGCTTCTGGCGTATCATAGAAAAATATCGAGTGTCTATTTTTTACACGGCACCAACAGCTATTCGCGCCTTTATTAAATGGGGTGAACAGTGGCCCCTGAAACATGATCTGAGTTCGCTACGCTTGCTTGGAACTGTGGGCGAACCGATTAATCCCGAAGCGTGGATGTGGTATCACAAAATTATCGGCAAGGAGCGATGCCCGATTGTTGATACGTGGTGGCAAACAGAAACCGGCGCGATTATGATTACGCCGCTTCCGGGAGCAACTCCGACGAAGCCAGGAACTGCAACGTTACCGTTCTTTGGTATTCAGGCTGATGTCGTTACGAAAGAGGGAAAGTCGGTGAAAACCAATCAGGGTGGCTATCTTGTTATTCGTAAACCGTGGCCTTCAATGATGCGCGGAGTGTACGGCGATCCTGAACGATTTAAGAAAACATATTGGAGCGATATTAAAGGGATGTATTTCACCGGCGACGGCGCGCGGCGCGACAATGACGGATATTTTTGGATCATGGGACGCGTTGATGATGTGATTAACGTTTCCGGCCATCGACTGGGAACAATGGAAGTTGAAAGCGCGCTCGTCTCACATCCGTTTGTTGCAGAGGCGGCAGTTGTTGGAAAGCCAGATGAAATTAAAGGTTCTGCAATTTGTGCCTTCGTAACGTTGGAAGGAAAAAGGAAACCCACACCGGAACTAAAGGAAGAACTGCGTCAACATGTGGCAAAAGAAATTGGCGCAATGGCAAAACCGGATGATATTCGCTTTACCGATGCGCTTCCCAAAACACGAAGCGGAAAAATTATGCGTCGGTTGCTCCGCGAAATTGCCGCCGGTTCTTCAGCAGTTGGTGATACAACAACGTTGGAAGATTTTTCTGTGCTGGAGAAACTGCGGCAGAATGATGAGGAATGATTGAAGTGAAAAGTCCCACGCACCTTTACAACAAAAATTTTGTACGCTCCAAAGTTTTTCTCACTTTCAACTACCGGTGCGTGGGACTTCTTCATTTCTAAGTCCCACGCTCTGGTACAACAAATTTTTTTACATGCTAAAGGTTTTCTTACTTTCAGCAACAAGTGCGTGGGACGTAAAAGTTTATTTTGTTTTGGCTTCATCACCGCAACAGCCACTGCCGCAATCATCCCCATCTGCTTTTTTCTTCTTTACTTCTGTCTTTTGGGTTGCCTTCTCGTTGCTGGCGGTAAATCCTGCATCATCGACAGCTTTGATAAGCGATGCGATTGTTGTTTTCGTGCTTACAAACACAACAGTCGCCTTCTTTTCGGCAAGATTGACTGTGGCACTTTTCACGCCGTCAACTTTTTTTAGCGCTTTTTCAACAGTATTTGCGCACGATTGACATGTCATTCCGGAAATGTTCAGCGTTGCAGTTTTATCTTTTTCAGTCGCGAACAGCGCTGCCGCAAAAATAACGGTGAGAAGTATCATCAATTGTTTCATTGGTGTTCCTTATTTGTTGTTGAGTTACGATGGTAGTTTATTGTGCAAAATTCGATTGGGAAATTTTTTAAGATTCTGTAAATTTTCCTGATGAAATTTATCTGTTCGAACATACTGAAGCAAGTAAAAACTCCCGTTACGCTATTTTTTGTAACGGTTCTTATGTTGTGCTCTTGCGATCATCGTTCGCAACAGTCGTCTGCCGTAAAGTCTGTGCAATCATCGCCATCGTTACATTGGTACAGACAAGCCATTGTCGAACTGGGATATAGAATCACCATGTTTTCTACAACAGACGGCATGGCAATTTCACACGGCAGAGGGCGAGAATTTCGCGGGCACGCCTATCGTTTCACTAATGGGGAATGGAAACCGTTTTACGAATTTCCATATTCAGATTATCCGTTAATTGCAACAAAAGATTCAGTATCACAATTTTGGACAATCAATCATCTGACGCACGACGGCGCCTATCGTCCTGTGCATACAGAATTCGTCAATGGAAAGAAAAGAGAAATTCCTTTACCTACAATAATGTGGGATGAAATTGATTACGTGATGTACAAAAGCATTCATCAATTCAGTGACGGCACGGCATGGATGGTTGGTCAGCAAGGGCATATTCTGTACTTTAATGGAAAAAAATGGAACGAAGTTGAAAGCCCGTTGATTCATCTTGATCGGACAAATGTGTACGATGGAGATTTGAACGACATCGTGATGCTGTCTCCAACATCAGGATGGACGGTGGGAAGAGAAGGAATTATTCTTCGTTTTCAGGATGGAATGTGGAAACGTGTTGCATCGCCGACGCAGAATAGCCTACACGCGGTTGCCTTTGCCGATGAACATCACGGATGGGCTGTTGGAGAGCGGGGAACGATTCTTCGTTGGAACGGTCGTCAGTGGAATACAGAGAATGTTGATACGCGCGAGACGCTGACTTCTCTGAAAGTAATTGACACAAACAACGTATGGGTTGTCGGTCATTCATCAACACTGCTTCATTTTAATGGAACTACATGGAGCCGTGACGCCTCTGTTGCAATGTACGACGATAACTTTGCCGACATCGATGTGGTAAAGGATGCAGATGGAACATTGCAGTATTGGATCATTGGTGATTATGGAATTTATACAACGTTTAATTCAACAGGATTTTCATTTACCGATATCACCGCTCAAGCATCATTGCGAAGAGTCGGACGTGGTGGGATATTCTTCAACCGAAGCAGCGAACAGTTTCCCGATCTGCTCGTCTTGAACGACGGTGGAATCAATCTGTTGTATGAAAATAACGGCGAGAATGTTTTTTCCGACGTTACCGAAAGTGCAAACTTACTCAATGCGCCTCCCAATGCACGTATTACCGCCCTTGCCGATGTGAACAACGATGGCTACACCGATCTTTTACAAATTGTTGACAATGCAAACTTCTCGTTGTATTTCGGTACAATGTTCGGGGGATTTCGTGACGCAACGGAGTTTTCGCGATTAGCCTTTACTGATATCAGTCAGCACAGCGCTGTGCGCTTTGTCGATTTGAACAACGACGGCAATCTTGATGTCTATGTTTCGAAGTATGATTCACCAGATCAAATTTTCACGAATGATGGAACGGGACGTTTTACCGAAATCGTTCAACCAACCGGTATCAACAAACTACTCAATCATTCATCATACGGCGCGGCGTTTGGCGATTTTAACAACGATGGATTGATTGATGTCTTCATTCCGTACTATGTGAGTTACAAAGGAAAATTTTTTGATCTGTTTCTTAATCGGGGAAACGTTGCTTTTCAGCAAAAAGATATGCCGTCATTTTATTCTGCAGTTGATATTTCACCCACGGTTGCCGTTGCGCAGGATTTCAACAACGATGGGAATTGCGATATCTTTATTCATAATCAAAAAGCTCCGCCATATCTGTTAGTGAATGACGGAAACGCGAATTTTATCAATGTCGCACCGCGTGTTGGATTGACTCACACCAACTTTCACCCTGAACCATCCAACGGCGTCGTTGCCGTAGCGGATGTGAATAACGACGGCTGGGTGGATATTTTCGATGGGTCGAAATTATATCTCAACGCGCCGGGTTGTCACTTCACCGAAGTTTCCGAGCGGGTTGGAATTCAATTCACAGGCAATCCGTCGTTTGCTGATATTGACAATGACGGAGACATGGATTTGTTCATCGGTAGTTCGCGGGTCGCATTGGGGAAGGGGGATCGTGCCGCGCTGTTTAGAAATAATTTAAATCCTCCCTCGTTCGTCAAATGTAGAGTATTTCCGGATAAGAGCAATAGAAGCGCGATTGGAACAACAGTAGTGATTGACGAGCGCGCTACGACGTTTGGTTTGAATTCGTCACCGTTGCTCCCGAATATCGTTCAAGAAGAAATTATTGTGCAGAATGACTCCGTTCAACAGTCCGTTAAAGTTATTTTTCCATCTGGAAACGTTGTCGTGCAAAAAGGAGAAGGTCCTCTTCAAGTGTATGAATCACCGCTTCTTCTTCGCCAATTTATTTTTCTTTCTACAGCGGTGCGGCGGACGTTGTTGCTTCTCGATTGGAGAGTTGAAATTCTAAAATTTGCAGTGTTGGTATTCTTCTTCATTGGATGGGTAAGGTTCGGTACAAAAATCGGTGCGGAAAAATTTGTTCGCTCACCGCTTTTCTCTCTGTCGATGTTATTTGTGTATCTTCTTCTCATTCATTTGTTGTCTACGTTGTCATTGTTTGTTGCCGCTGTTGTGAATGTGGTGGTAGTCGGCATCCTTGGTGTTGTATCGATAGTTGTTGCGCGCGTTGTCATCCAACAACGGGAAGCGAAATATATTTCTCACTACAAAATTCTTGAACACATTGGCACCGGCGGAATGGGCAGGGTGTATAAAGCATTTGATTCGGAAACAAAAACCATTGTGGCGGTGAAAGT
This sequence comes from Bacteroidota bacterium, assembly GCA_040753935.1. GTDB lineage: Bacteria > Bacteroidota > Ignavibacteria > UBA10030 > UBA8401 > SpSt-333. The sequence goes on from JBFMDF010000082.1 coordinate 5,336, forward strand.
TCTCAATCCCGAATTACTGAAAGACCCTGAAAATCGTCGCCGCCTTTCTGCCGAGGGGCATTTGCTTGCATCGTTCAACCACCCGAACATTGTGCGTGTATTTGAAATCGGCGAATCGAACGGGCGTGGATTTATTGCCATGGAGTTTTTAAGTGGTGGAACAGTAAAAGAAAAATTGGAACAAGAGCATCCTCTTCCGATCGAACAAATAAAACTGTATGTTCAGCAAGTGTGCGATGGATTATCGGAAGTTCACGCACAAGGCATTGTCCATCGCGATTTGAAGACTGCGAATTTGATGCTGGACGAACAAGGGAACATACGCATTATGGATTTCGGACTTTCAAAATCGCCATTGGTGACAACAATGACAACGCTTGGAACCGTGCTTGGCACGCTCGGTTATGTTGCGCCGGAACAGGTGACGGGTGTGAATGTTGATCAACGTACCGATATTTTTTCGCTCGGCGTCATCATCTATGAATTACTCACCAATGAACTTCCGTTCAACGGCGAGAATGAGATTGCGCTGATTCATTCCATCTTCAACACGGTTCCGCCGCTTCCTTCATCACTGCGCAGCGACATTGGTAAACAGTGGGATGATCTTGTGATGAAGTGCTTGGCAAAAGATCCGAATGACCGATGGGCAAGTGCGGAAGAAGTTAAAAAGCAATTAACAATGAACAGTGAGTACGTACGAATGAACGATGGCAAAGGGTCTCAATAATTCGTCATTCGTAATTCAATATTCATCCTTCATCCCTTGTTATTCTAATGTCTGAACTCCGTCAAAAATATCAAAAAATGCATAGCGACTCGATGAGCCAACTTTCATCCGAGTTTATGGAATTGACTTCGCTGTTGAAAGCATCGCAGGTGACAGCAGATATTTCAAAGAAGGTTGATAAAATTTTTAAATTGCTCATCGAATCGTACAGGAAATTGGCTGATGAGTATGCGGCGTTGTTCGATCAAATAGAAAAATTGGATAAGTCGCTTGAAGCGATGACAGAAGCGAAACGCCAATTTGAAGTACTCTATTCATCGGGAATCCTTTTTTCATCCGAAACGGAGATGAAATCGTTGATGGAAAAAGCCATTACCACCGTTGTCAAGGAGTTGAAGGCAGATCAAGGATTCATAGTGTTTGCGAACGAGAAAGGAGAGACTGAATCCATTGTTGCTTGTAATATGGACCCTGACCAGCACCCCCAGGCGACGGAAATGAGCACTACTGTTATTCGTAATACCTTATCACACTGTCAACCAACTCAGTATCCTTCATTCGATGATACATTCGCGCGGCAGCAGAGTGTGATTCGTTTGGGAATTACTGCGGCGATGTGCGTGCCGCTTGTAGCAAAAGATGCAGCGCATGCTGCGCAAAGAGTATTCGGCGCAGTGTATCTCGACAGGCGCAACAAAGAACGCCCATTTACTGAACATGATCTTGTCTACCTACTGTCGTTCGCGCGTCAAATTGTTCGTGGTTTTGAAATCTCTCTCGAAATCACTTCGCTTGAAAAAAAACTGGTTTCCGAAACGGTGATGAAGTTTGAAGACTTGCGGCGCGAATTCAAGTGTAATGAAATTATTGGATCGAGCAGAAAGTTATTTGACGTACTGAAAGTTGCGTCGAAAATTTCTCCAACCGATGCCAGCGTCATTATCCTTGGCGAAAATGGAACGGGAAAAGACCTCCTTGCGCATGTCATTCATCGCAACAGCAGACGTGCAGGGAAACCGTTTGTGACAATCAATTGCGGTGCTATCCCGCATGATCTGCTCGAGTCGGAGTTATTCGGATACGAAAGCGGTGCGTTTACCGGAGCAAAGAAATCCAAACCGGGGAAAATTGAATTGGCAAATGGCGGAACATTGTTCTTTGATGAAATTGGTGAATTGAGCATTACTCTTCAGGCGAAATTACTCCGCATGATTCAGACAAAAGAAATTGAGCGGTTAGGTAGCGTGCAGTCAAAGAAAATAGATGTGCGAATTATTGCTGCAACGAACCGAAACATTGCCGAGATGGTTTCATCCGGTCAGTTTAGAGAAGACTTGTATTATCGCCTGAAGGTCATTGAGCTCACCCTGCCGCCGTTGCGTGAACGAAGAGAAGATATTGCTGAACTGGCAAAATTTTTCGTTGACAAATATGTCGGCGGCAAAACAATCGGTATTTCGGCAGAAGCAATGAATGTGCTGGAAAGTTACGACTATCCCGGCAACATTCGTGAGTTAGAAAATATCATTCAACGCGCCGTGGTGCTGAGGAAAGGCGACATCATTGAAGTTACCGATCTGCCTCCGGAAATTATTGAAGAAGAAAAATCAATGCCGATGATTGGTAGCGGTAAAACACTGGAAGAAGCGGAAAACGAATTTCGTAAGTTGTATATTCTGCGCGTACTGCGTCAGGCAACATCGAAATCCGAAGCGGCGCAAATGTTGGGAATTAACCGAACGCATCTTCATCGGTTATTAAGCCAGTTAGGAATTGAATAAAACATTGTAGGCACGAACGCCCGTTCGTGCAATGATACTTTGCTTAACAGGATTGGGTATTGTAGGGACGGATGTTCCCCCATTTGTTACATTTCTGCGACAGCTAAAAACTCTTTCTTCGTCTCCATTCCGCGACAAAAAATTTTCCTTTAATAAATTTCCTTCACAAACGCTTGAAAACGCTATTTTTTTTTAGCAGTTTTTTGGAACGGTCTTTGCCATTCTTTCAGCAATCAATAATCATATTGTTATGTCTGAAAACATTCTGATCATCGACAAAAACACCGGCGAATTACGACGACTAAGAGAAATATTAACACGCGAAGGATATAGTGTTATGACGGCAACAGACAGGGAAACGGCAAAACAAATTTGCAAGCAAATACCGATCAGGTTCGTTCTGGGGGAAACAGATGAACTTGGATGCGGAAAAGATGAATAATCATATCAGGGGAGGAAGTTTTATTTCGTTTTGTATCTCGTTCCCAACGTTTCCGAACAAAATTTGGGAACGAGAATAAAAACTTATATCAAAAAATGGAGGTGGTATG
>JBFMDF010000083.1:0-8375 GCA_040753935.1 Bacteroidota bacterium
TCCAATTGACATTCGAGACACATTTCCATATAATTGCAATAGTTTCAATAAGTTACAAAGATTGTTTTTAGAAAAAGTATGAGCAAAACTGCTAAATGGCTTTTGGGAATATTTGGGTTTCTCTTTCTGTTTGTTGTGTTCATTGTTGTCGCAGTTTCAGTGTTTCTTTCTGAAAGCGAGACTGAAGATGTTTCATATGGTAGCGGCGGAACTATTGCTCTCGTAGAATTGAAAGAACCGATCACTTCTTCAGAAAATTTTGTCAGGCAGATGAAGCGATATCGTGAAAATAGTAGTGTGCGTGCAATTGTTCTGCGGATCGAATCTCCGGGCGGTGGTGTAGCGGCAAGTCAGGAAATGTATGAAGAAGTGAAGAAGACTCGAAAAAGCGGAAAGCCGGTTGTCGTGTCGATGGGTGCAGTTGCGGCAAGCGGCGGATATTACGTAGCGTGCGGTGCCGATAAAATTGTTGCCAATCCCGGTTCAATTACTGGAAGCATCGGCGTTATTTCGCAGTTCATGCATTTCAATCAATTGATGGAAAAAATCGGCATTGATGCCACAACGATCAAAAGCGGCAAGTTGAAAGATTCCGGTTCGCCGTTTCGGCCGATGACGAAAGAAGACAAAGAGTATTTTCAACAGATGGTTGACGATGTGCACGATCAATTTGTTACCACTGTTGCAGAAGAGCGGAAGTTGAAAAAAGATGAAGTGCGAAAACTTGCCGACGGCAGAATCTTTACCGGACGAAAAGCATACGAACTGAAACTGATCGATACGCTCGGCACGTTTGAAGATGCCCTTCGCCTTGCCGCCGACCTTGCGCACATTGAAGGAAAACCGCGTGTCATCAAAGAGCGAAAGAAGGAACGGTGGACAGATATTCTTTTTGGTGATGTCCGTAGTGAGTTTGAAAAACTGAGAGGTGAATTATTGGATCAACCGATTGTTCAATACCGTTATGTTCAGCCACAATAGAGGAGAACCGCTGTGACTAAAGCAGATATCGTAGACATTATTGCATCCGGTACAGGGTTAACGAAAGTTGAAACTGAAGCAGTAGTCGATGGATTCATTCAAACCGTCATTGCTTCACTGCGCGACGGAAAGAATATTGAAATCCGGGGGTTTGGTAGTTTCAAAGTGAAGAAACGAAAAGGACGAATGGCTCGCAATCCTCGCACCGGACAGCAAGTTCCTGTTGACGATCACTATGTTCCAATTTTCAAAGTCTCAAAAGAGTTGAAAGTGATTGTCAATGAAAATCTGAAAAAAACTTTGGGATGACGTGTTAATTGTATGACCTCTACACTATCGTGTCCTCATTGTGGTTCGCCAATTTCTATCGGCGACAAATTTTGTGCGAATTGCGGCAAACAAATTTCTTCCAGTCGCGAATCCTCGTCTGAAAAACCTCGCACTGTAGTCTGTCCAACCTGCGGCAGAGTAAATTCTGCATCAGAAGAAGTATGTATCGGTTGTGGCTCTCTTCTTGTGGTGCAAGAGACGATGACAGAAAAGACAAAAGAATCCGCTTCCCAATTGAAACAACCAGTAAAAAAGAAAAAGGGAACAGTTCCTCAGACTAGATATGTGTTGATGATCTTTGCTATTCTTGCTGTTCTTATTGTGGTATTGGAATATCGAAATGCCCCAAAAGGGAGTATGCAAAATCGTCCTGTTTCACGGCAACAGGAACCGCAAACCGACCCATCCGTCTTGAATGAAATAAGAAATCTTGAAGTGCGGGTTAAAGCCAATCCGAACGACAGCGAAGCGTTACTGCAACTGGCGAACAGACTACACGACGCAAAGTTTTATCCAAGGGCAATTGAAACATATAAACAATTTCTCCTTCTTCAACCGAACAATGCCGATGCCCGCGTTGATATGGCAATTTGTTACTTTGAAACCGGCGATACCAAGCAAGCCGTTAGTGAAATTGAATCGGTACTTCAACGAGAGCCAACACATCAAATGGCGGCATTTAATTTGGGTGTCATTCAACTGAGTTCCGGCAATCTTCCGGAGGCGAAAAAGTGGCTGAAAAAAGCGGTAGATATTGATTCACTTTCTCCGGCAGGGCAACGCGCCCGGGAACTGCTTCAACAACATTAACAATCTTGAAAGGAGGTTCTATGCCAAGCGGCAAAAAACGTAAACGCCATAAAATGGCAACGCATAAACGTAAAAAACGACTTCGCAAGATGAGGCATAAGAAGAAGAACCGGTAATTGCCGTAAGACTTGGCAAGTCTCAACGGCTTGCCAAGTCGTAAGGACCATGTGCAATAGTGTGCGCTCTTGCATTTGGAAGATTTTTTCTTCAATTTCCCTATGAAGATAAAATCAAAATTTTTTTACACGAGGTTACCTATGGCTGATAATTCGGATAATAGCAAAAGCAGTTTTCTCATTGGTTTTTTGGCTGGTGGCGTTGTTGGAGCAATTATTGCTTTACTATACGCACCCAAGCCGGGCAAAGAATTGCGCGCCGACATTAAAAACAAAGCAGGCGAAGTTGTCGAAAGCGCTGAAGAGTATGTCAGCGCGGCACGCAGCAAAGCAGTAGAAATTATCAACGAAGGAAAAAGAAAGTCCGAGGGACTGATTACCGAAGCAAAAAAACGGGCTGAATCGTTACTTGGCGACGCTGAAAAAATTTTAACGGAAGCCAAAACGCGCGGCACATCATCTGACCCTGCGAAAAACGACAAACCACGCTCATAACAGACAAAGGAGCGCATTGTGGAACAACTTTTAATGCTGGCGCAGATTATCGTTCTGTTCGCCCTCTCAGGGCTTGCAATTTATTTCATCATTGTGTTGACCAAAGTGCGCGAGGTGCTCAGCACATTCGACACGAATATGAAAGAGATTACCAGTCGCACCATTCCAACACTGCAAAATTTAGAAGTCATCACGTCCAAACTTCGGTCGGTTGTTGAAAATATCGATGAACAAATGGACCTGCTTCGCAGTTCAGCGGAAACGATTCGTGGCGTTGCCGACAACATTGCCTCGTTCGAACGCAGAGTGCAGGAAGCCATTGAGTCTCCGGTTATGGAAGTGATGAATACTATTGGGGGAGTGATTAGAGGATTCACGACATTCCTCAGCCGTATTGTTGGCGGCTCATCGTCCTGAACAAATTTCTTCGTGAACATTCACTCCGGTCGCATCGTCACTAGGGCAGTATGGCTCAGTTGATGATCCTCCTTGAAGTTTCTAACCACAATCTTCTATAGAACAGGAGTACACTGTGAGTCAAAATCAACATTACAAAGAATATCTTACTCAACAGATAAGGACCATCGCTCTCATTGGTCACGGCGGCTCCGGAAAGACGTCGTTTTCCGAAGCCGCATTGTTCACCACCGGCGCCATCAACCGACAAGGAAAAGTTGAAGACGGCAATACCATTTCAGACTACCACCCCGATGAAATAGAACGAAAAATCTCGATCAACACCTCAATACTCACCACCGATATCAACGGCATTAAAATCAACATCTTGGATACCCCCGGTTATACTGACTTTACCGGAGAGGTAAAAGCAGCCTTGCGTGTCTCCGATACGGCGGTGACATTTGTAAAAGGATTTGAAGGAGTTGAAGTCGGGACGGAGATTGTATGGAGTTACGTAAAAGAATATGGATTGCCGTCGATGTTTGTGGTTACCCGTTTCGATGCCGATAAGACGGATTTCGATTCCGTCGTTGCGTCAATTAAAGAACGCTGCAGCAACGACGCGGTGATTATTACCTTTCCTGCACGGCAAGGTGTAGGCGCCGATACGATTATCGACGTTTTGCGGATGAAACAACTGGTGTTTACTCCTCATAAAGACGGCAAATATATAGAGGAAGAAATACCTGCCGACTTGAAAGAAAAGGCAGTGCATCTGCACGAAGAGTTGATTGAAAAAATTGCTGAATCAGACGAAGTAATGCTCGATAAGTTTTTCTCCAACGGTACACTGAGTGGAGAGGATATTAAAAAAGGTTTGCATCAGGGACTTGTAGAGAGAAAAATTTATCCTGTTTTTGCCGCCAGCGCTTCAGCTAACGTTGGCGTATTGAATGTTCTGGAATTCATTGCCACCTATTGCCCGCCGCCAAACGAACTTGTGAAAGTTCCGGCGATTGATGCGAATACAAAAAAAGAGATCGAAGTGCAGGTCTCCGATCAAAATGATACGTCGTTGTTTGTCTTCAAAACTGTTTCAGAATCGCACGTTGGCGAACTTTCTCTTTTTAAGGTATACACCGGTACAGTTGCGCCAGGGATGGATTTGGTAAACGAAGCGAACGGCAAGATGGAACGGCTCGGGCAAATTTACGTGATGAACGGGAAAGAGCGTCGCGAAGTTGCCAAACTTCATGCAGGCGATATTGGCGCCGCCGTGAAACTGAAAGATACTCACACCAACAACACACTCTCTTCAAAAGCATTTCCCGTCATCTACAAACCGATTGAATTTCCTGAACCGGTTATTACTTCCGCCATCCTTTCGAAATCGAAAGGGGATGAAGATAAAATCGGAAACGGTTTGCACACGCTCCATGAAGAAGATCCAACATTTGTCTATAAAGTCGATCCGGAAATCAAGCAAACAGTTGTTTCGGGGCAGGGAGAACTTCATCTGGCAATTATCATTAAACGATTGAAAGAGAAGTTTGGGGTGGATGTTGATTTAGTTGAGCCGCGCATTCCGTTCCGCGAAACTATCCGCGGTATTGCCGCCGACGCTGAATACAAACACAAAAAACAATCCGGCGGCCGGGGACAGTACGGCCATGTGCATCTGAAAATAGAACCGAAACCACGCGGCAGCGGCTTCGAATTTGAAGATGCCATTGTTGGCGGTGTGGTGCCGGGCAGATTTGTCCCTGCCGTTGAAAAGGGAGTTATTGAAGCGATGGAGAACGGTGTGATTGCGGGATATAAAGTGGTGGATGTGAAAGTAACGCTGTTCGACGGTTCATACCACGATGTCGATTCCGATGAAATGTCGTTTAAGATTGCCGCATCGCAGGCATTCAAGAAAGGCTTCAAAGAAGCAAAACCGATTTTGTTGGAACCGATTTATGAGGTAGAAGTGATTGTGCCTGAAGAGTATATGGGTGATGTCATGGGCGATTTATCGAGCCGGCGCGGAAAAATTGCGGGAATGGATTCGGATGGATTGCATCAAATTATTAAAGCCACCGTGCCGCTGAAAGAATTATACCGTTACTCTACCACGCTTCGTTCGATGACGCAGGGGCGAGGTATTCACCGTCAGCGCTTCTCATCCTACGACGAAGTTCCGCGCGAAATTGCCGAGAAGATCATTCAAGAGTACGAGAAGCAAAAGCATGGTGAAGAATGATTACGCAGATTACGCAGATGTTGTCGCAGATAGCATGAATGTTATAGCAGATCGCATGAATGTTATAGCAAATCGCATGGATGTTGTCGATGATTACGCAGATGTTGTCGCAGAGGAGAAATGGATCGTGTTGACATTCACTGCGTAAACGCGATTACGGAAGAGCATTTAACTAACAGGGAAACGCTATTACCACTTCTGTAAAGAAAATTTTCGTCAACTTCGGTCATTTAGCCTTTGGGGAATTTGCCTCAAAGGCTTTTGGCTTTTTAACAACGGTGTATTTGGCTCGCGTACTGGGAGCGGAAGGGTTTGGGCAGTATTCGTGGGCCATGGCGGTATATTCGTATTTGTATCTCTTTGGTAATTTCGGGTTTGATATTATTGGGATTAGAAAGCTGGCGGTAGAGAATAATTCTGCAATCATCAGCGGAGTGATGGTTTTGCGAGGAATGTATGTTGTTTTGTTGGTGGTGTTGGTGTACTTGCTCAATGTTGTAGTCTTCAAAGAACCAAACTACCTGTTACTTCTTCAATCGGCGTCAATTCTTCTTTTACCGTTCAATGTGCAATATATTTTTCGAGGATTAGGTAGAGGAAAGTACGACGGTGTGTACAGGGGAACGCAAGCCGGATTGTTTTTGGTGCTGGTGTATCTCACGATTCAACCGGATGGAATTCTTACTGTCCCGATGTTGTGGTTTGCCTCGTCAGCCATTGTAAGTGTAGCGGCATTTTTCTTTGTAAGAAAAATTATTCCTTTCAGATTTTCTTTTCCAACTTTTGAAACGATAAAAACAATATTTCGCGAATCGGTTCCGGTCGGCGTTGCCGGCGCGCTGATTTTAATCTATTTGAATTTTGATACGATAGTGTTAGGAATGTATGTGAGCGGGTATTCGTTGGGTTTGTATTCGGTTGCGTTCAAGATTTATTATTTTGGGTATACGATCTTAGGATTACTGTACGTCGCTTTTCTTCCGTCGTTGAGTAGGTACACCAGCGCCGAATTTTCATCTATACGCTCTTCCTATACTTCTCTCTTGTTGATGCTTGCCGTTGTCCTTGCGACCGTAGGAACGGCGTTATCCACTTTTATCATACAAATTTTGTTCGGCGAAGGATACAGCGAGTCGATACCTGTGCTTCGAGTGTTGTTGTTGTCGCTATCGGCCGCCTGTATCAATAGTGCCTATTTGAATCCATTACAAGCGGTTGGCAAGGATGCACTCTTCATTAAACTTCTACTTGGACGAACCCTCTTGTTTGCTATTGTGTGTATGGTGTTAATTCCATCTTACGGCATTACAGGTGCGGCATTTGCGACGCTTGTGGCTGAAGTCTGCACTGTAGGTGGTAGTGTTGTTGTTTATTACCGTGTATTTCCAAAACACAACGTATGAGGTGGTTTTTATCTATGAACAACACTACAATACTCTATGATTGGTTAAGCCGGCAACAACGCAACTATGGTGTACTCGCACTATTTGGTATTGTAAGTATTTACATGTTTTTCATTGTACGTTTGCCTGGTTATATCACTGATGACTATTATATTTTTCATCTCGTCAGTAAGGCATCATCGTCATGGTACATTGATAATCCGCAAGAGAAATTCTATTTGTACTACCGTCCCATAACGTATCTGTATTTCTACTTACTCTACCACATCGTAGGAAATAATCCACTGGCCATGAAAGGTATTGCCGTTGTTGTATTGCTCTGCACTCTTCTGCTAATGGTGGGAATTATTGTTCAACTCAGTCGCTATTTTAAAAAAGATATATCGACGATAGGCATGATGTTGTCAGTTGCATTTGTTGTTTTTCACCCGGATGTATTGCAATCTGTTTTATGGATTGCAAATATTAATGAATTGCTAATGTCTATGCTGTACCTACTTGCAGTGTACACTATCTGTGACATTCTGTTGCAACAGTCAAGCATCAAAGGAGTGAAGATCGCCATTGCCATACTGGCGTTTGCCTGTTCAGTGTTAACAAAACAGCAATCTCTTCATCTACCTATTCTCCTGATTATGTTTTTAGTTTGGAAAGGGAAAGAATTAGAGGTGGAGAAAAAAAGAGCATTGTGGATAATCGCAGTCGTTACACTCGTCTTAATGTTTGTTGTGTTGCTGCCAAACGTCAAAATTTTTGCGGAACGCGTGGGCACAGAAAACTTATTAGAGTCTTTATGGAAAAAACCGTTTGCTCTTGCCGGTTCTCTCCTGTATATCATATTTCCACTATATGGTTTGGAAATATATTCTTTGTTCTTGGTGAATAAAGTATATGCTTTGGGTGCGGCAGTTGTAGGCTTTGGAGGGCTGGTTATAGTGCTAAAGAAGTACAAAATATGGTCTCTGCATTCAATCATTGTCGGAACACTATTGATAGTAGTCATTTTTTTCCCGCGTCTGTTTCTTGCGACTTCCGATCGTATTAATACCTTGCAAGTTGTTGTTACAGCCATCGTTGCAGTAATTGTTGTCGGTCGGTCAAAGAAGTTAATTGCTATTGTTGCTCTCATTGTTCTGTTAACAATGGCTGGGGGAATGAAGTCTTTTTTCAATTTGCAACAAGCGGTACAGTTTTTTGATAAGACGAATCGTGAGTTGCTTTTGTTTGTCCAAAAAAAAGAAAACACGTCATATGTGATGACCTATTCCGAACCTTTTTTGCCCACCGTCAGTTCGTTGTTTTACTTGAAGCATGGGAAATTTGGAATTGATACTTCGCTGCAGAATTCAGGCGTAGTGGTACGAAATAATCTTACAGGACTTGTTCAGCCATCTGCGGTGTATGTTTCTATATCCTTCGATTCTATTCATGTTGACCTAAAAGATCGGTTTTCAAGTATCTATTTAGATAAAAATTTAAAACAGCCGAAAATCTTGAAAGCAACAAGTGGTATACGAGGTTTTGCTTCACTAACTTTTTTACTGAATGAAGAAATTGCTCGCAAAAAATATACACTGATTACGTATTCCGATTCCG
>JBFMDF010000084.1:0-8371 GCA_040753935.1 Bacteroidota bacterium
AAAGTTTAATTACAGCAATGAAGTGATTGCGCAGGTTTTGCATATGACACCACAGGTGTTTGCACTGATGCAGAACTATCCCAATCCGTTCAATCCTTCCACAACAATACAATACAGCGTAGGGACGGATGCCCATCCGTCCAATAACAATATACGCGGAGGGGTATTTACAACATTAAAAATTTATGATGTACTTGGAAAAGAAGTGGCAACATTAGTAAATGAAGTGAAAGAGGCAGGATATTATTCTGTAACATTCGATGGATCGAAACTTTCATCCGGAATTTACTTCGCGCGGCTGCAAAGCGGAGAAAAAATTCAGATGAAGAAGATGTTGCTGCTCAGGTAATATGTCCTAAACCTTGCGAAGGTTAGGAAAGCACGATGCAGAACCTTCGCAAGGTTGATGTGTTAAAAGTAGAAAGTCCCACGCACTTTTATAGAAAGAAAACCACAACTGCAGGAAGAAAACGCTGCTGATTTTCTAAAGTGCGTGGGACTTTTGAAAACAAGTGACCGTCACCTACGAGGTGACGGTCACTTACCACACGTTGTTTCCCACCGCCAGCGAACTTCCACGCGCAGGAAGAGCGTCTGTGTTGGAAACAGGGGTACCTGATGTTCACTCTGACGATGCTTTATGATACAATGTATCATTGACAGCAACTGCGCGGGTAAACTTTCTTCACACCAATTTCCCGCTGCTTCTCAACACTTTCCCCGGAAGTTTTCCCGTAATGGAATTACCATCAACAACAATGGTCCCGTTCACTATCACGTACGGTATTCCTGTCGGAAACTGGTGAGGATTCAGAAATGTGGCGTTATCTTTAATGCTCTTGTAATCGAAGATGACGATATCCGCCGCTTTCCCTACCTCCAACACGCCACGGTCTTTCAATCCGATTTTTTGGGCAGGCATCGAGGTCATTTTCCGGATCATTTCGGGAAGCGAACAGATGTTTCGTTCTTTCTGGTAGTAGGCAATGGCGCGGGGAAAAGTTCCGTACGTTCGGGGGTGCGGATTTGATTTTGATGCGGGAGAGTACGCTCCGCCGTCGGATGCGACAATGGTATTCTTCCAGCGCAAACACATCTCGGTTCCCGCTTCATCCATCGCAAAACCGACCATGCCGACAGAGCCGTTTTCTTTAATCATCAGGTCCACGCAAAATTCAAATGGATCAGCATTTAGTTCAGAAGTAATTTGCTGAATCGTTTTTCCGATGTACCCTTTTGCTTCATCGGTTTTGGTCGAGGTAATCATCACCGAATCCCACGAGCCGAGTCCGTTGATTTTTCTGAGTGTGTCGGGTTTTATTCTTTCCACCACGCTTCTATCTTTCAATCGGCTGATGAATTGCTCTGTTCCACCATCACGCGACCAGAGCGGAAATAAATTTGCCAGACCTGTTTGATAGGCAATGTACGGATACCGATCGGCGTGGACTTCAATTCCCTCGGCAATGGCATCATCGAGCATCTTTAGCGCAATTTCCTGTTTATACCAATTTACTTTGTACGATGCTTTCAAATGCGACACTTGCAAACGCGCTCCTGAATGCCGACAGATGCGAATGGCTTCATCAATGGCTTCCAAGAGCGTGTTGTCTTCGTTTCGCATGTGTGTTGCATACAAACGGTACGGCAGAGGAGCGGCGCCAGTCAGTTCAATCAATTCGTCGGTTGAGGCAAAACTGCCGGGAGTATATTCCAATCCTGTTGATACGCCGAAACATCCCTGTTCAATCGCTTTGCGCACTTCGTTCTTCATTGCTTCCATCTCTTCCGGCGTCGCCGGACGGTCATCTTCGCCGACAACTAATTCGCGAATGGTACCGAGACCAACCATAGAGGCGACATTCTGTGCCGACCCTTGTTGCTGGAGATGACGAAAAAAACCGTCAACGTCGGTGAAGAACCGTTCGTCTTCAGCATCGTCATCTTTCTTTTTTCTTGGCGCGCGGGAACTGCCGTCGGCACCGCCGATTTCAGTGGTCACTCCTTGCCGTACTTTGCTGTCTGCCGTGGGCAATCGGAGAATGGCGGAATCGGTGTGCGTGTGAATGTCGATGAAACCGGGAACAACGTTCAATCCGGCGGCGTCGATAATTCTCTCTGCCGAAGCCGAATCAATCTTTCCCATTGCAGTAATGATGCCGTCACGAATGCCGATATCGGCAAAAAATTCGTTCTTGCCGGTGCCGTCAATAACAGCGCCGTTTTTAAGAAGGAGATCAAATTGATTGCGGGAGGAAAGAAACAGGCCGGATGAACAGCCAACCAGAGCGCCGGAAATGGTCGTAGTGGTAGCGTAAAGAAATGTTCTTCTGTTCATTGACTACACATAGTATGTGCTTCGTCGATTAGAAATCGAACCGAAGGGTAATGAGTTGAGAATTAGAAAAGTACCGTAACTGCTGGTAAGCGTAATCAAAGTGTACTGTGAATTCTGTCGTCGGAATAGTGTATGCCACTCCTACACCTGCTGAGACTAAAAACACTTCTTCTAGTTCCGGATTTCCGTTGTTGATTGCACTAATGACACGATTCCGAATGCCGCCACGCAGAAAGATCATCTCCTCAAATGCAAATTCGCCTCCAAATCCCAATTGCGAACGATAGTCGCGCTCATCACGGAAATCCATTGACGTGGTAAACCGCATCATATCGGTTTGTAACGGGGTGACTGCGAATCCGAGTTGAAACAGAATCGGCAGAGCCCACTCCTGCGTTTCCAAATTCGCCGTTACATCCGGCGGATTGGAGCCGACTTCCGGAAGAGGATCAATACGCACTTGCATGTCGCGACCTACAATTTGCACTTGCGGTCCAAAATTGTGAATTGCCATGCCGACACGCAGCCAGCCAATATCGTACTGGCTTCCAATATCGATAGCAAAAGCATTTGCCGATGAATTTGCTATCGCCTCATTAAGATATTTAATATGCACACCAACTTTGAATCGATCGTTCATTTGCCGCGCCCACCCCAACCCAACGGCGGCACTGTGTGATGAAAAAATTTCTCCGGTTCCTTCCGTTTTATCCCACGTTGTTACCTTCATATCTCCCATTGAAAGGTACGATACGCTGAGCCCAACCACGCCAAGTTCTCCCACCGGCACTGTTACCGCGAGAAAATTGTGAGCAATATCGGCAATCCAATTGTTGTTCGACAGCAGTATCTGGTTGGTGGCAATGCCCGCCATGCCAGAGGGGTTCCAATAGAGCGACGAGGCATCGTTGACAACAGCAACCTGGGAGGTGCCCATCGCTACAGCGCGGGCGCCGACACCGATTTTCAAGAAATTCATTGCCGAGGTACCGGCATTGTCGAATTGAGCTGAAGAGAGAACCGGTACTAGTGAAATGATGAGCAGTTTGTACCATACTTGTAATGATCTCATACGTTGCTCCTGTACTTTATTTTATCAATGCCAGTTTGCCGATATACTCGCCGACACCTTCAACTTCAACATGGTAAATGTAAATGCCGTATGCTACTTCTTGACCATTATAACTCTGCAGATCCCACACGGCAATCGTCGGGTTGGTAGCGCGAGCAGCATCGTGTACAATTGTTCGCACAAGATCGCCGGCAATGTTAAAAATGCGAATGACACACTTTGGAGGAAGATGATGGAATTGAATTTCCTTCTGCACGCCGAATTTATTCGTTTCATAGTATGAACTGACGACGTACGGATTCGGCACAGCGGTAATGTTCAGATCCTGCTTTGTCAATGTTGCTGCAGTTTGCTTTACTGTTTGCAGTTCAAAAACATCATCTGCCGCTAAAGGATGGTTGGTGATAATTTGTATTTTATCTCCTGGAGCGGCAACAGATGTTGCGTCAAACTGAATTACATAGTTAAACCGTGTTTTGGGAACTTTTATACCCGGAAGGAAGCCGCTCACTTTGATGTTTGTTACTGTATCATAAAGGGCATTGCAGATAATGACCCTATCCCCGTTTGCGATATCAAAGGTACTATCGCCTGTTGCAGTATTGAGAATTGGAATGACACGCATTCCTGTAGTTATATTCCGGAGGTATAATGGAATTTTATACACTTTATTCATATTGCTGTCGCGCGCAGTATAACTCCACAGGGTATCCTGCACGGCAGGATCTCCAAAAATCATTTCGTAATCATCTGTCAATCCGCTGCCGGATGAATCATCGAAAAAGTGATTCCACCGTTTTAATTTTACTCGTTTCACAGCAGAAGGAATGATTTGCCTGACGTCATAAATGCCGGTGCGTACATCGTACACTTCCGCTGCAAGCCCGTCGAATATTGCAAGATTGTTGAATTGTTCGGAGTACAACGGTTTGTTAATCAGCGAATCAGATGCTAATCCGCTGCTGGCAAGTACCGGCGCATTCGTTGCCGCATACCGAATGGAATATCGCTTATCGTTCGGATTCGTGACATCGTAGGATATTTTGTACGTTTTGCCGGTAACTTTCTGAGGATCAAGTACAGTTATTTTTGGCACTGCCTGAGTGCGTCCGCTTGTTAAGATCGGAGCCGTTTTTGTTCCTCCGTACGTAATTCCTTTAACCGGCGCGGCCGGAACAACCGCCACAGTATTTCCTCCTAATTGTTGACGGCTTGCTTTTATGGAATTGAGTAAAGGAGGAACGTTTCCATCATCTCCGTCATATGCGCAGACGGCGTACCAATACTCATAGCCGTTGGAAACATTTTTATCCACAAACGTGTGCCGAATGCCGGTATCGTCGCCGAGCCAAAAATACCGACCAAGTTCCAACTTGCTTTCTCCGGTGATATTATCTTTCAAATCAAACTGTGCAAGTGGTTTCCAGTATTTGAACCCCCCTTTTAGGTCGGTAATTTTCTCGCCCCAGGTAATTCCTCTATCGGTACTTTTAAAAATCATGTATCCCTGGAATGCATTCGTTTTTGTCAATCGATCGTTCGTATGGTCGTACACAAATGAGTCTGGTTTGCCGGGAACGGTTTTATAGTAAACTCCTTTTTCCGATCGATCATCCCAGTACAACACTACTTCCCGATCTCCTACCGATGTTTTTACCACAGGTTCCGGCGGCGGTTCTGCGGCTTGATAATTCGCGTTATACAATAACTGACAAAACATAGCATTGTTGAATAAGTCGCTCTTATTTGCAGCATGAATGGTTGCAAAGGCAAAATTCAGTTGCTGTCCCGGCGCCAAGGTGAATGGCCCGCTGGCAACAACGTAGGTAATATCCGGTCCGTAAGAATTACGAGTTTGTGTCCAATCTCGTGGATGCGGTGAAACGTTTTTTGGCGGCATGATGCCTGCCGCAAGTTGATCGTACTCTGTTACTTCCGCTTGCGGTGCGGCAGAATATTCGAACACTTGAAATGTGGAAATTCCTTTCGGTTTGCCGGTCAACGGATCATTCGGCGTTTCAAGAAATTTCAATCCTACCCAGCCGACATTTTTTGCAATGAGACCCTCAACTTTATCGTCACCATCCCACAAGTAGGTAAAGTTCCATAAGAGTGTATCCTGAGTTGGATTATAGCCCGACACATCTGTTCCGGGAGGAATAAAGGCGGCAAAATCATCTGTCCATTCTGCGCCACCTTGTTCGGGACAATCAGGATCATCATGAATACCGATATACACATCGTACAATGTATCCGTGCCGACATTGGTCAGAAGCATTTTAAACACGATGAAATTTTGATTCAAAATATCATCCCACTGAAGCGCCCACATATCAACACGAATATCCATTGGTGCAGGTTTGTTGCCGTCTACCGTATCGTTGTCGGTAACGACAAAATACGCTTCACGTGTAGCGCGAACATCACCATTCACTATGCCGGGGAAACCGCTAGGTCCTACCGGCGGTTGTGGGTAGGTCAATCCTAACGCGGTCAACTTCCGCGCTGTAGGTGGTAATGAGGAAATTGGTTGTGTGTTGGGCCAAATAGTAGGCCAACTTTGCGGTTTATCACTGAACGCGATGCCGACATTTGCCTGCGTGTTTTCCGTGCCAGCATCAAATCCTTTCAACGGCTGAAACTCTTCTTCGCTGAATCGTGCCGCTCCTCTTGTCCCGCTGGCTACAAATTTTGCACCATTCGATTTTTTTGCTCCTATCATCGGAGCCATCGTCCATCGGTACGTGAATCCTGACTTGGCAGGAAATTCATAACAGAGACCCCAGCGATCATATCCTAATGTTGCCGCATTCGAAATTCTCGCCCACACATTGCCAACATCTAACACGGAAAGTTTTCTATCGGCAACGCCTGCCGCCTTGTTGAAACTGATCGGGAGGGGTTTATATCCACGCTGCGGTGCAAGCACGTTGTTGTAGTATTCCCATTTGGTCATTTTGCTGAGGTCTTGTGCTACCAGCAGGGCTGTTGTACAAAGCAACAATGATATGCGGGTAATGATCATGAGTTCTCCAATGACATTTATTCAAAATTCATTTCTAGACCAAGTTCGATGTGACGTGGCGGACCAAACCAGTTTGGTCGATGTGAATTTTCTGCACTCGTGTTCGGGTTTGCTGAATAATCAGGTCTTCCTGTGCTACTGAAAACATTGTACACATTTTTGCGATTGAGGAGGTTATCAATATCTGAGTACACGGTAAGGGTAACCGGTTCGATTCGAAATTGTTTGTACACCCGCACATCAATAGTACCCGTCCATGGTTGACGGTCGCTGTTTCTTTCTCCTATCGGTTTTCCTCGTGCATCCGTTGGAGTGTACGGTAATCCACTGCCGAATTGACCAATGAAACTTACTCCCCACGACGGATAGGAGAGTGTTCCGGTAAAATTGAGGGTGTGAGGTTGATCCCATCCTAAGGTCACTGTCTTTTTGGGCGCTACAATTCCGTACACAGAGGCGAGGTACGCTTCGTCGGCATGAGATTGCCAATAATCGGCATTCCCTTCTGCGCGAGAGTATGTGTAATTCACCTGAAATGAATAGTTGTTCGACAGTCGTTTCCGCAGGGAAAGTTCAATGCCCCGTGTGTTGGCATAATCCAAATTTACAATCTGCGTGTAGGCGTAGGGACGAATGTCGATACGACTGGTTGAAATGTAATCGTACGTATCCTTGTAAAAGAGCGTGATACTGCCTGTTAAGAATTCCATCAATTCAAACTCGCCGCCAAATTCGTAGGCGTGCGTGACCTCCGGCTTCAGATTCGGATTGCCGATGGACGGCTCGTATCCCTGTCCGAGATTCGGCAAAGGATATTGCGGATCCATTTGGTTGAACCGTCGATAGAGGTAATTGAAATCGGGATATTGATAGAACTGGCCGTACGAAAATCTAAACTTAATAGATTCAGTAATGGGATGCGCAAAACCGACACGGGGACTGATGTGCATTTTCGGTTTTACCATTTTTTCATTTGCGCGCCAGAGGTTTAACAATGTGTTGGTAGTATCATGAATGAACGAATAGACATCGGGGGCTTTGCTGTCCAAATAATCCAGACGAATTCCTACATTCAAAATGATGTCTTCATATTCAATTTTATCCTGAACGTACGCGGAGAGTTGAACGGGACTAAATTCATACGATGTTACCTGTGAATGCCGTTTCCAGAAATCATACGAAGGATCAAGATGATTCCAATAGCTGTTGATACCGGAAATCCAGAAGTTGTTGATGGTGTGAAACTTCACTTCAAAGCCGGCCTTCACCAGATTATTTTTATCGATCTGACTGGTAAAATTGCCGATGATCGTACGGGTTTTCGATTTACTGTCTTCAAAGAAGTTATCGACTGATGGAACCATGACGATGACAGAATCTTTGCGCTGTGCCATCAAAAGATTTATCATATCATCGGTAAGAAAATCACCCTTCTTTGCGATGAGAGCACCGGAAGTATCTCTTAGATCATCACCTAATGTTCGATATCCGTATGCCCGAATGTCTGCGAGCAGCAATGGCTGAGCATAGAAGCCGGCAAATTCGTAATTGGAGGTAGAGTCGAAAGCGACAGCATCGCTCACAGGATAAAAAACCCTCTTAAACCGTTGCGTAATGTCGATACCATCGTCTGTATCTTCTTCGTAGGTGTAGGTTAATCCTCGTTTTTCGAAGTATGAAAATTTCAATTCGTAGAAAGTGTACTCATTAAGTGTATGGGTTAGCGCAAGTGAGTATAATGCTGAACGTAATCGTTGCTGGTTGTTGTATTCTGGATACTGCTTAAAGTAATGATCGTAGTCCCGCCATTTTCTGTTGGAATACGTAGCACTACCGATCAATTTAATATTCGAAAGAAGCCGTGCTGTAATTTTGCCCGTTATTCTTTCCCGCTGATCGAAGAGACCAAAATTAAAGTCGTGCTGAACACTCCTTC
>JBFMDF010000085.1:0-8241 GCA_040753935.1 Bacteroidota bacterium
TCATTCAAACAATTGAAGAAATTAACACCACTGCACAGCGCGAATTCCTTTCGACATTTGAAAAAATACGGGAAAACTTTATTACCACGTTCAAAGGATTGTTTGATGAGGGAGACGAGTGCGATTTGAAACTGGAGAAAGATGTTGATCCGCTGGAGGCGCGGGTGGAAATCATCGCCAAGCCGCGAGGCAAGCGTCCGACATCTATTGATTTGCTCTCCGGCGGCGAAAAAACGTTGACGGCGATTGCGTTACTCTTCGCGATCTACCTTGTCAAGCCGTCTCCATTCTGTATTCTTGATGAAGTTGATGCGCCGCTCGATGATTCGAACATTGACCGCTTCACGCGCATCATTCGCAAGTTTAGCGACAACACACAGTTCATCATCGTAACACACAACAAACGGACGATGGAAGCGGCTAATGCTATGTACGGTGTAACAATGGAGGAACAAGGGGTGTCGAAACTTGTTTCTGTGCGCTTTAACGAAAGCAACGTCGCAACACATTGAATGTGAGACGGCGTTCACTATTTTCTGGCACGTATGACGGCAGCGAGTGAATGAACCAGCAACTCTCATATATTGTCTTTTCAGATTTTGACGGCACCATTGCCGTTGACGACATTGGCGATGCCGTGTTTGAACACTTTGCTGATGTCGATAGTTGCCATAATAGTTTTGCGGCGTACCGCCGGGGCGAGATCAGTGCACGCGAATGCTGGCGGCGCGGCTTTGCTTCAATGAAGCCGGTGACGCGCGATGAATTTACCCGGTTTGTGCTGACGAAACGTATCGATCCGTCGTTCAAATCGTTTGTTGAGTATTGCCGCGGAAAAAACATCGAAGTACATATTCTCAGCGACGGCTTTGACGCATACATCAATCCGATTCTTCAGCGGGAACAACTGGATTTTCTTCCCTGCTACGCAAACGAACTTCGTTTCAACAATGACCGTACGGTGACGCCGGTATTTCCGTTTACCGATGCCGAATGTCCATGGTGCGCACACTGCAAGCGAAACCGGATGCTGATGCACTCCGGCGAGCATCACGTCATTGTGTACATCGGCGATGGAATTTCAGACCAATGCCCGGTTCAGTATGCCGACATTGTGTTTGCCAAAGATTCACTGGTGCTTTTTTGCGAGACACACAACATTACGTTTCACCGTTTTACCACATACGCCCATGTGCTGGCGAAATTCCGCACAATTGTGGAGACGGCAAAACCAAAAAAACGACGTGTCGCTGAGTTGGCGCGCAAAGAAGTTTTTCTGATGGAATGAAAAACCTTGCAAAGGTTCGGTATGGTGTAGCCAAGTCTTTGCAGAATTTTTTTGTTGCAGTGTTTACACCTGTTGTTTCGAACCACGTTGAGGATCGACGATGTGTAACAATAATTTTTTTAGATGTTTCAAGGATACAGTAACCTTATGGATATACGTCTGAAAATCTTTGAACTCCGGAGTTATACTCCCATACCGTTTATTGTCATTATGTTGGTGTATGCAGAACCAACGATGACGTCCTTGACGGCAGGATTTCTCATTGCGCTCGTTGGCGAAGCAATTCGTTTTTGGGGCGTGTCGATTGTCGGCAGTGAGACCCGTACTACCGGGGCAGTTGGTGCAACAAATTTAATTACCGATGGACCATTCGCGTACGTGCGGAATCCGTTGTATGTCGGCAATATCTTAATGTATCTGGGCTGTGGCATTATGTCCAATGCACTGGTGCCGTGGCTTCAACTGGCGGCGTTTGTATGGTTTGTCGTTCAATACCATTTAATCGTCTCGCGTGAAGAAGAACATTTGCGGCAGGCGTTTGGTGAGGAATATGAGCGGTATGTTCACCATGTTCCGAGATTCATTCCGCGGCTGACAAAGTATACCGGCGAGCATTCATTTCACCGTGATCCGAATTTTTCACGCGGTATACAATCTGAAACACGCACATTGCAAGGGTTTGCTGTGGTCATTGTGTTGATTGTCGCGCGGTACTTCTTTCAGTAGTGTCGTGGTAAATACTATGAGTGCATCCGCCAAGGTACAACGCGTGTTAATGATTGCCGGTGAAGCATCGGGTGATGCTCACGGCGCCGGTGTGGTGAAAGAATTGAAAGCCCGAGATCCACATATCGACATTTTCGGTATCGGTGGCGATAAGATGCAGCAAGCGGGAATGACGTTGCTCTACCATATTCGCGATATGTCCTTTATGGGATTTGCAGAAGTGATTAAACATTTGCCGCTGATTCGTACCGTTGAAAAAACGCTCAAGCAAACGTTGGAATTGAAAAAGCCGGATGTCGTCGTATTGATCGATTATCCGGGATTTAACCTGCGTTTTGCGCGCACGGTAAAGCAGTACGGCATGAAAGTCATCTATTACATCAGTCCGCAGGTGTGGGCGTGGAAAAAAGGACGGCTAAAGAAAATGAAAGCGCTTGTTGATACCATGCTCGTCGTCTTTCCGTTTGAAGTTCCGATGTATGAACAAGAACATATTCCGGTGAAGTTCGTCGGTCATCCGTTGATAGAAGAACTACGGGACGTGATGGAACGAAAACAATTCTGTAGAACATTCGGTTTAGATGAACACAAGCAGTTCATTGCCGTCATCCCGGGGAGCAGGAAGCAGGAGATCGACAAGTTGTTTTCGGTGATGCTTCGTGCAGCAATAGAGGTGGCGGGAAACGAAAAAGAAGTGGTTGTGGCTGTTGCACCGAATTTGTCGGTAGATGAATACCAGAGGTATATTCAGCAAGGAACATCGGTGCGGTTGATTCAACATGCCACCTACGAAATTATGAAACATGCCGAATTCGTATTTGTTACTTCAGGCACGGCAACACTCGAAACGGCATGTCATGGAACGCCAATGGTGGTTGTGTATAAAACGTCTCCGCTGACCTACTGGATTGCCCGTCTGGTGGTGAAGATTAACAACATTGCATTAGTGAATATTGTTGCCGAAAAAACAATAGTGCCTGAATTGATTCAGGGAGCCGTCACCGTACGCAATCTTGTGAACGAAGCACGGTCGATTCTTTCGAATCCTGCGCGGATGAATTCAATGAAAGAAGAATTACATCGTGTGAGAGAAAAACTTGGGCCTGGAGGGGCATCGTCCAACGTAGCAGATGCTATCCTGTCAGTATGAAAAAGAAACTGTTCGTTATTGCACTTCGTATCTTGTTGTGGAAAGTAGTGTTATGGTGGTGCAGAACATTGAGGGTAAAGAAAGTCGGTGCTCAACAATTTGAGGGACTTCGCGCTGCAGGGAAAAATTACGTTGTTGCTTTCTGGCACGGTTCAATGCTGATCGGATGGTTTCTTCACCGTCCGATGGGAAAAGAAAAAATATCGGCGCTGGTAAGTCAGAGTAACGATGGAGAGTTTCTGGCGACAGTATTGGAACGATGGGGATATACGCTGATTCGCGGTTCAAGCCATAGTGGCGGCAAAGAAGCGATGCAGTTGATGATACAATCAGTTGCAGGCGGATCTTCGCTTGCAATTACCCCCGATGGTCCACGCGGTCCTCGTCACGAAATGAAAATGGGCGCTCTGCGTGCGGCACAACAAGCATCGGTACCATTGGTGCTGGCAGGAATTGCGTTAGAGAAGAAAAAATTATTGCGTAGTTGGGACAGATTTGAAGTGCCATTGCCGTTTTCTCGCGCGGCAGTGGCATACAGTGAACCAATGATTGTTCCGAAAGAACTTGATGGTCAATCGCTTGATGAATGTAAAATGAACATGCAACAGCAATTGAACAAATTGACGGCAAGAGCAGAAGAAGAACTTGGAATGAAAGACACATGAGAGTGAAACCGTATCGTGTGCTGTATCCGTTGTCATTACTGTATGGAATTGTGGTGCGGTTGAGGAATTTGTTCTTTGATGTGGGCATTCTACAAACAGTGGATGTCGGTGTGCCGGTGATCTCAATCGGAAATATGACAGCTGGCGGTTTGGGAAAAACGCCGATGACAATTGAAACGGCAAAGTTTTTTCTTGAACAAGAAAAGCGAGTCGCTGTTATCAGTCGTGGATACGGAAGAACAACCCACGGCACTGTCGTTGTGAGCGATGGCAAAAAATTGCTGGCAGATGCGGCGCACGCTGGTGATGAGACTGTGATGATTGCCCGACGTTTACCGAAACTGATTGTTATTGCTGATGAACAGAGAGTCCGCGGAGCCAAGAAAGCAGTTGATGAATTTCACGCAGACGTTATTGTGTTGGACGATGGATTCCAACATCGGTATCTTCAACGGACACTCGATATTGTTTTACTCGACAGCGGAGGTTTCTGCTTTGAAACGCCGATGCTGCCGGCTGGTTACCGACGCGAACCGTTGAGCAGTCTAAAACGTGCAGACGCTGTTGTTGTGACCAAAGTGAACGAAGCAACTGCAGCGGAAAAAGTATTTGCTGATAAACGTATGTTGTTTATTGAACATAAATTTTCTGCATCATACACGCCGTCGGCAATACGGAGTGTGTTTGGTACAGTTCGTCAAACAACGGATGCACTAACCGGTCACGCGATTGCTGCGTTTTGTGGCATTGCGCATCCCGAGAATTTTAAGAATGCTCTTGAGAAACTCGGCGTGCGAATTGTACAATTTCTGCCGTTCAAGGATCATCACAATTATTCACAGTCGGATGTGCGTGAGATTGTCAAAGCGTACAGGGAAAGCCGTGCCGATATGATACTGACGACAGAAAAAGATGCCGTGAAGTTACAGCCGTTTACCGATGAACTATCGCCATTGCCGTTGTTTTCACTGGTGATGGAGATGAACGTTCATCAGGAACAGCAATGGAAATTTCTATTATCAAGAGTGATGAACTAATATGAAAATCGCTGTAACTGATACCGGAAGAGAAGACAAGCAAAAACTGTATCTCGACTGGCTCCGTTTGTTTGAACCATCGGCGGAGTTTATTGTCATCTCGTACACGCTAAATAACGGTACCTTGCATGATGTTGACGGTTTAGTGCTGACCGGCGGTAGTGACATCGATCCGAAATTTTCGAAAGCAGAGCCGGCGGAGAAAGTTGGACCATATGATACAAAACGGGATGAATTTGAATTTTCTGTTCTTGAGAAAGCATTCCAGCGCAACATTCCCGTGCTTGGTATTTGCCGAGGATTGCAGGTAGTGAATGTGTCGTTGGGCGGCACACTGATTGCCGACCTTGAAACAGCGGGTTTTGACAAACATTCTGCCAAAGAAAATGAGCAGATTATTCATCATGCAGTAACCGTAAAAGAAAAAACACGAATGCATGAAATTGTGGATGTAATTGACGGAATAATTAACTCATACCACCATCAGGCAGTAAAAACAGTTGCCGAAGCGTTGTGTCCGTCATCGTTTTCTCCTGATGGCGTCATCGAATCCATCGAGTGGAAAGAACAAGAGGGGAAGCCGTACCTGCTTGCCGTGCAGTGGCACCCTGAACGGATGAAAGAACATACCAATCCGTTTACAACAAAGATTGGTGAATCATTTTTCAAAGCAGTCAGATCATGAATAGTACAACATTACCAAACACCTCACACACGTCCGTTTCTTCAGAGGGGAAGCGTGCCGTGTGTTTTACTACAACCAATGGGCGTAATACCCGAAAGGAACGTATGCTATGAAACTTTCCGATTTCAAATATCCGGTGCCGCGGAATTTGATTGCAAAACAACCGGCAAGTCCGCGTGATCATTCACGTCTGCTGGTCATCCATCGTGCCGATGAAACATTTGAAGACCGGCACTTCTACGACATTGTTGATTACTTCGAGAAAGGAGATGTCATTGTCGTCAATCAAACAAAAGTATTTCAAGCGCGTTTGATTGGGAAGAAAGAGAAAACGAATGCCAAGATCGAGGTTTTTTTGCTACGCCAGCTGAATGTGGAAGACAATATTTGGGACGTGATTGTTGATCCGGCACGCAAAGTTCGTATTGGCAACAAAATTTATTTTGACGACGGCAACCTTTGGTGTGAAGTCATTGACAATACCACCTCGCGGGGGCGTACGGTGCGGTTTAACTATCAGGGAGATTTCTTTAAAGTCATCGACAGAATCGGGTTGACACCGCTTCCACATTACATTAAACGCGATCCTACTCCAAAAGACAAGGATGCCTATCAGACAATTTTTGCCGAGAAGGTCGGTGCCGTAGCCGCACCAACCGCCGGTTTGCACTTCACGAAATCGTTGGTGAAAAAACTGGAAAAGAAAGGGGTGCATTTTACTTCGGTTCTGCTCCATATTGGACTGGGAACATTTCGTTCGGTTGAAGTAGAAGACCTGACCAAACATAAAATGGATTCTGAATATTTTGAAGTAACAGAGGAGGCAGCTAAAATTGTCAATAAAGCAATTGATACAAGAAAGAAAGTTTGTATTGTGGGAACGAGCACTACACGGGCAGTAGAATCTGCAGTGACGACCGACGGCCATTTGAAACCGTTGCGTGGTTGGACGGATAAGTTTATCTTTCCACCGTACAATTTCAAAATTGCCGATTGCTTGATAACAAATTTTCACATGCCGGAGTCAACGCTACTGATGCTTGTTTCAGCTTTTGCAGGTCATGAATTGACGATGCGTGCTTATAAACATGCTATCAAAAAAGGGTATCGCTTCTACAGTTATGGCGATGCCATGTTGATTCTTTAACGAACAATCATGGACATTCAGTTTTCCAATAACTTTGTTGTCACGCTGATTATCAATCTTGCCTTGCTTGGCACGTTTGTGTATGCGCTGACTCGTAAAAATCTCCTCGCCTATTTCTCACAGGGAAGATGGTGGCTTACCTGGCTTTCCATTGCTGTGATTACACTGATGGATGAACTCACATCCATCTTTTATGCGCCGAGTGAAGCATTCAGGGTTATTGGAACCAACGCCATCGCCTTTATTATTATCACTTCTATTTTCATTCGGTTTATTTCGATGCGAATGGTGGAAATTGCTGAAATTCTGGAATTCCACAGCATTAAAGGTGGAGGTGTTTATTCGTTTTCGTATTTAGTGTTGGGTCCGACGGTTTCTTTTATTGCCGTTGCTTCAATTATTGTTGATTATGTGCTGACGGCAAGTATCTCCACTGTCAGTGCAGTGGAAAATGGAATGGCATTTGTTCAACTGTCGGAAACGGGAAAGTTTGCTTTGCAGTTAGGCATTATCTGGTTTGTTGCCGTTCTCAATATTTTGGGAATTAAAGAGAACGCCAAGTTTACGTTCGGTATTTTCATCGTTGCTGCTATTATTCTTATCAACCTCCTTGCTTCAGGTGTGATGAAGATGGATAATCATCATTGGGCGACGGTTGGGCAGAGTTTTTCGAATGTAGCGGTAGGACTTGACTATGGCAATATCTTCAATTCCTTTTTCTTCCTCGTTGTTGGAATTTCGAGTTGTATTCTTGCGTATTCAGGTATTGAATCGGTTGTTCAAACGGCCAGTCTGGTAAAATCGTGGCGCGATGTTGGTAAAGCGTACATTTTTCTTGCGGCAACCACCGGCATTTTTACACCGTTTCTTGCCGCTGTCGTCTTGTCTTCCGACATTAATTTCATCGAACATGAGACCGATCTGATAACGCAGTTTGCAAAAATGGTGGGTGGTATTCCATTCGGATATATCGTTGGCATTCTTGCCAGTATTTTGTTGATGATGGCGGTGAATACGGCGTACGTAGCATCAAGCGAATTGATGGAACGAGTTGCCCACCGGTATGGCTTTCACTGGATCATTAAAACAAATAAGCGCCAGTCATTATACCGCATTCATATTGCCAACGGAATTTTCTATTCATTCATCATTTATGTAACTGGCGGGAACCAGAGACTTCTTGCAGAAATGTATGCCATCGGATTACTGGCGAGCTTCACCATTAACATGGGAAGTTTACTCATCTATCGCTATTCAAAAGGGACAAAAGACAGCCGTGCGTACAATACTTCACGATTAGGTACATTTATTATTTTCCTCATTCTGTTAAGCTGCTTCAGTTATCTTGGATATCACAAACCGTACGGTACGTTGATGTGGTCGAGTGTAACGGCGATCTTCCTGTTCATCGGTTTGCGGGTCGCTCAAAAGCGGGCGCCGGAGATTAAAGAGATTCAACAAACAGATCAGCCGTTGAATATGATTTTCTACCTTGTCGATTCGGAAGCGGAGAATTTACATATTTACTTTCGCCGTCCGAATG
>JBFMDF010000086.1:0-8045 GCA_040753935.1 Bacteroidota bacterium
TCTGCTGTTCCCGGTGGAAAGAACATGCTGTCTCAAAAAAAATTTGATGCGATTGTTTCCATCGGTCCACCGCACAGTTCACATCTCATCGGCAAAACATTGAGTCGACGCTTCACCATCCCTCACATTCCTGTACTCATTGATCCCTGGGTTGACATTGTGTACTACAAAAACTTCAAACGTAATAGATTGACACTACTGCTGGATAATTACTTTGAGCGAACAACGCTTGCCAATGCCCGCCACGTCATTTTTGTTACCCACAGTATGTGTGATGATTACAAAAAGAAATACTCATGGCTCGAAAAAAAATCTCATGTATTGTATTG
This sequence comes from Bacteroidota bacterium, assembly GCA_040753935.1. GTDB lineage: Bacteria > Bacteroidota > Ignavibacteria > UBA10030 > UBA8401 > SpSt-333. The sequence goes on from JBFMDF010000086.1 coordinate 330, forward strand.
GGGATACAATGAGAAATATTTTGAAAACATTAATCGGTCCTCTCAACCTGCTCAACCGGAAATCATTCTCCATGCGGGAAATATTTTTGACTACCAAAATCCCCGCGGTTTTTGGAAGAATGTGAAGAAAGAAATTGAACAAGGAAGAGATTTGCGTCTTCGGTTCATCGGAACGGTCAGCCCGGAAATACAAAAGGCCGTTGCATCTGCAGGATTACACCCTTACACCGAATACAAAGGATTTCTTCCGTACGATGCCGTACTTCGGGAAATGATGAATGCAACATACCTGCTTGTATGCGCAACGGAAAAGAGACATGTACCGGGAAAGTTGTTTGAATACTTACGGACAGGAAATAAAATTATTGCATTCGGCGACGACAACAGTGAAGTGGCGGAAATCCTCAACAGAGCAAATGCCGGAAGAATGTTCTCCTACCATTACGAGGGTGATGATATTTTTCAACTTGTCGATACCGCATCTCCCAATGCATCCGCTGTTCGCATCTACAGCAGGGAACATATTGCAAAAGAACTAGCGGACATCCTGAACACTGTCAAATAACCGGGCGCCGCTGACAAGACCAGCGCGCCGTTACTCTTAAAAAGCGTTCATCACCTCAATCACTCGCTCAATATCGCTTTCCGTGTGAAAGAATGAAATTGGCAGACTGAGCGTTGTCGCGTGGATTTCTGTTGCGATGGGAAAATCTTTTGTATCCAGCACTCCCTTCATTGCATTTTGCTTGTGTGGCGGGACGGGATAGTGAATTTCAGTTTTAATGTTGTGCTTTAACAGATATTCTTTCAATTCATCGCGTTTAGGATGTCGCACATTGTAAATGTGAAACACATCGTAAAAATCAGGATGAACGTGCGGCTTGATGAAATCACTTTTCAAGCCACTCTGATACAATGCCGCAAGTTTCCGTTTATGTTCGGTAATTTCTTTTAAATGACGAAGTTTGACCGAAAGAAATGCCGCTTGCACTTCATCCAGCCGCGAGTTGTAACCGACCACTTCATTGTAGTACTTCTTTTCCGAGCCGTAGTTACGGTACATTCGAATCGCCCTCGCAAATTCTTCATCATCCGTTGTTACGGCGCCGCCATCCCCAAGACAGCCGAGGTTTTTTGTCGGATAAAAACTGAATGCGCCGTAACCAAATGTTCCTGTCATCTTCCCTTTATACATTGCACCGTGCGACTGCGCGCAATCTTCAATCAGCGCAAGATGATGTTTCTTCGCAATGGCAACAATCGGGTCCATATCGCACGATTTGCCATACAGATGTACCACCATTATCGCTTTTGTTCTTGGGGTGATTGCATCTTCAATTTTTGTCGGATCAATGTTGTAGGTGCGGATATCCGGTTCAACAAGGACGGGCTTCAAATCGTTGTGGAGAACGGAAAGAATCGTGGCAATGTAGGTGTTTGACGGAACGATGACTTCACTGCCGCGCTCAATATTCAATGCACGCAGACAGAGCGTAAGCGCATCCAGTCCGTTTGCCACACCAACGCAGTATTTGCTCGTAATGAACCGTGCAAATTCTTCTTCAAATTGCTTTACCGCATTCCCGAGAATAAACCAACCGCTTTTCAGTGTGGCATCAAACGATTTTTTGTATTCGTCGAAGAATTTTTCGTTTGCCTGGCGAAGGTTTTCGTATTCAATGACTGTATGGTTCATAGATATAATCGTTGGGATCAAAATATTCTGACGCAAGCACCAGCAACACTGCATCGGAAGAAAAATCATACATCTGATGCCAATCGCGCGGCTCGAGTATCAAACATTTCTCCGGAGAATCGAGAAGAAATTCTTCTTGACGCGTTCCGTCATCGTTAAAAATTTTACATGACCCCGTAATGCAAATTGCCGCCTGAATGGTTTTGTGATGACGATGTTTTCCCCGGACAGAATTATCAACGCCGTAAATGTAAAAAATCCGTTTAATCGGAAACGGAATTTCTTTTTCAATCACAGTCAAATTGCCGCGCTTGTCGTGATGTGTTTTCAGTTGAATGAGATATGCCATTTAAAAAAATTTTTTCAAGGGATACATATGGTAAATACCACAGACTTTGCGATACAGATACAATATCGGTGTTTTCCAATTCAACGGCTTCTTTCCAGCTCCATGCGGATCAAATGTGGAATCAATCGCCATAACTTCTTTCTTTGCACGTTCCAACTCGTGAATGTACGGCGTATAGATTTTCTCCAGCACGTCGTCCGTTAACTCTCTTCGTCCCAGTTCTACCGTGCCGTCAGTAAAGAATCTGACGTAATGGTAATGATAGAAAATGACCGGAAACTCTTTTCCGGAACGAATTTCTTTCCCGAATAATCTACCATTTTTTTCATACACATCATACTGCTGAATGTTCCATGCCGCCATTCCTCCGCCGAGATGCTGTAACTCGTGAACGCCATCAAATCGCGTCGTCCAGTCATCGAGGTATTTCTGATCGCCGAATTTCCCGTCTTCAAAACGCGCGTAGCACCACTCAAGACACCGATCGCGCCACCAACGCAACGCTTTCAATCCGCGTTCGTCATTTCTGACGGCAACAAACTGCACGCAGTACTTTCCTGTTTTGGCTTCCTTGTTGTACTGCGGTGAATAACGGTGTTCGGTAATCATCACCGACGCATTTCCCATTTCCTCAAACAGCGTTCGCGGAGAATCGAAGAACATCATATCGGCATCAAGATACGTGCACATGTCAACGTTGAAATGCTGAAGAACGTACAATATCGTTGACGATGTCGCAGTCCAGCAATACTCTGCGCGGTTGCGTGTCGGCTTCACGCGCAATAACTCGGCATCTTCAAACTCTCGTAACGAAATGACTGTAGCGTGCGACAAGTTCAATCTCTTCAATACCTGTAAACTTTTCTCATCAAACGCAAAAATATACAGATGAAACGCATCGCACACCCGTTCCAGCGAACGATACAACGTCAGACCGCGGGAAAGATAATTCGAATCGAACAATGTGCAGAAGTTATACATTCTTCACCTTGCGGGCAAGGATGATGTTGTCAAGGTAAAAGTCGTCATTGCTTGGAAAAATCCAATACACCAACAAGCCAACAAGGGTGACGGGAGCAATCAGCAGTGTGTTCAGCAGTTGACGAAGCATAACGTTGTTGACGTACGTTTTCTTATACAGATATTCATTCAACAGTTGAAACAAGGCGCGAATATCGTTGACGCTCTTGCGATGCCGTACTACTTCGAAACCATGCTGGGTCAGCAGATGATGCAGACCAAACGAGGTGTAGCGGGCAAAATCGTGTGGCTGCTCATGTTCATCCCACACGAACGGTACCGTTAGCAGAAGTGTTCCACCGATTTTGAGAACTCGGTTAATTTCAACCAGAAATTCGTTGGGATTAAACACATGTTCAAACACTTCATTCGCCAACACAGAATCAAACTCGTCATCACCAAAAGGAAAACGAGTACCGTCGTAGAACGCGTCTGCTTTGGAAGTCATTCTGCTTCGTTGGGTATCAATTTCTAATCCAACGTATTGCTGAACATTGAGATAAGGCTCGTACGGTTTAGTACCGCAACCGATATCAAGTAAACGCCCTTGCAGGTGTTTTCCAAATTCGGACATTGCAAGAAACAATCCGCGCCTCGAAAAATAAAATGGATTAGTGAAAATACCGACAATCCGCGGATTGAATTGCTCTTTTTTAATTAACGAAATGAGTAATCCCACTATTGTTTTTCCAACTGATAGATAGCAAGCATTTGAAACATATTCGGATACTGTTTCATGAAAAAATTTTTGATCGGATTGGGAGATTGTTCAAGCCGACGCTGTACTACCTTCAATCCCCCCACTGTTGCCACAAGTTGCTCAAAATCGAGAAACGATAGTTGGTGAATATGCCCTGTAGAATACCACTGATATCCGAAAAGCATCGTTCTCGGCATCCGCCCGTGGAAGAGGAGATCAAGACGATTTCTCCAAAATGCAAAATTGGGAAACGAGACAATCTGATACTTCGCCACCCGTTTCATTTCGCGCAGCAGCACTTCGGGGTACATTACCATCTGTATTGTGACGTTGCAAATAGCAAAATCGAACGAATCATCGTCAAACGGAAGCCGTTCATCAATTCTGCCATACTGAACATTCAACCCGCGCTCTTTGCAGACCTGCACGCCACTCTCCGAAATTTCTAATCCCGCTTCACTCACCTGTTTTTCCTTTTTCAATCGGGCAAGCAGTGCACCGTTACCACACCCCAAATCGAGCACGCGCGAGTGTTGCCGCACCATTTCGACAATAATCGGATATTCGTAGCGATCACTATCCGGATATCCGGTGTAATCATACTTTCGATTATCGTTGATATTGGGATTGTCAATCTGACGGATTGACCCCTGCTGGTCAGTATGATGAGACGAAGACATTTTATGACACCAACGATTTGATTTTATTTACTGCGCGTTGTATCAGAGAACCTTTGTACGCTCTGAAAAACTCTACATACTGCTGACGAGCAAACGTATTTTCCTCAATCGGAATATCGTCTAACACAATCGGCGCCTGCGCCACCCTCCGCTGGAATTCCGTCAGTGATTTTGTATGTGTTGCTCGGTCATCACCGCCAATGTTATTCACCAGCGAACGTCCGGGAAAGAGCGTCAACTTTTCCGCCAAAAAAGCCGACGCGTGCCAGCGGACAGCCCACGAATCTATTATACCGGCAATTTGTTCTTTCAGCATTGTGGTGTAGCGATACGTTCCATCAAAATCAAATTGATAGATCAGGTTTCTTTTCTTCAATTCTGCAAGTAGCACTCTGCTGTCAGGTTCAAACAATTTCCAGCCACGCTTCCATGTTGCCCAACCCCAACAATCAGTACCGCGGAGAAAAAACGTTTCCGGCAACGGTAACCGTGTTGGATAACTATACGCGTGAATGCTAATCACCTTGTCTTCATGCTCGTATTTTTCCAACGCTTCATTCATGTACTGCAGAAAATACACAGAGGTGATCAGATCATCTTCCACCACAATGATCTTACCAAATTTTTCTACCAATGAAGTAACACCATCGATAATAGATTCAGCCAGTCCAAAATTGTTTTCCCGCTCCACAATGGTTACCGATTTGAATCCACTGATCGTGCGAAGATAGGAACGAACCTTAGCAACTGGCTGAACGTGCGCTTGACTTTTCGCCGCATCGGAAAAAATAAAGAGGTCGCTTTCCTGCGCATATACGTTACGTTGTAACGCCTGAACCGTCAACGCGGTATGCTCTGGGCGGTTGTACACAAAAAGGGCTATGGGGGCGTACGTTGTCACAATTATATCCCTAAGCAGTTTTCTGTGCGATAAAATAGGGATGTGCATTTGTTGTCATGCATACCGGGCGCCATCCCCCAAAAATCTAATCGCTTAAATCCATGCTGGTGAAGAAACTGCACACCTTCAACATATTCTTCCCGTTCACTGTCATCGAGAACCATAACACCGTCAGAACGCAACGCAGAAATGCTATTGATGATGCACCGTACGCGTCGTCTTCCATCGACAACAATAATGTGATACTGTTTCCCCGATGCTACCGCTTTTTTTTCATAGCGGTCAGTTTCATCCAACGGCTGAAATTCGATGACACCTCGGATATCATCATTCTGCAAACGTTCAAACCATGCAGGATCATGTTCAATAGATCTCACTGAGTCAACTTTCCGACGGAAATATTTGGTAGAATTTCCACTGCCAAATTCAAAGATTGTCATCGAGGAAGTTAATCTGGAATCGAGAAAATGGATAAACGGCAGAGTCATCCATGGTAGCGGTTTGCCCTCCTGATCAACAGGCTGTTGTTGTCGAATTGATTCGATCCAACCTGTTTCTTTTAAATATCCGACAAACCGGAAGCGCAGAAGTTCTCTGATGGTTTTTGGATCGGTAACAATAGTCCCTATTTTTGAGATGAAATTCATTGCCTCATCTGAATGTGAAATTGTTTATGCTCTTCCACGGCAGAAATAACAAGGGTGGATAACAATAAAGAAGAAATTTGAATCGGAACAAACCGGTACCGGAACACAGCAAACCGCACATCACTTTCCTGAAAAATAACATCCTGGGCAATGTTGCCCCACCGTTCTGTCGGCATCAGGTCAATAGTCATATTTGCGTGCGCAGACGGCAAAAGCATATTTGACCCATGAACTCCGATGATGATGTTACTTTCGGAGTACACTGTGCATAACTTTCTTTCAATATCCGGCGTGAACCGATTAACCCGCTGGTCATCAATCCACGAAGGAAACGTTGTAGCAGTTCCTACTCCGGCTACCGTAAAACGCTTGTTGGGGAATTGTTTTCTCAATCGCTTAAACAGCGAAACGATCTTTCTCTTTTGAATAAATTGAAAGATAGGCATCATGCCGAGTTTTTCTCCGGCAGCAATGGTGTATCGACTGCCAAACCACGGTCGGTCATCTCTCCAGATAAATGTTATTCGGTCGTGCACGTTTGTCTCTTCGTACCGTTTCACTTTGGTGAACAATGAAATATCTTTCACCGGTGGATGAGAGTGCGCTTTGCTGAGATAAATCTGTGTAAACCGCTTGCACTCTTGTTCAATCTTTTCCGACAAGGAGGGATAGTAATTTCCTCCTTTTGCCAGAGGAAGATGCACTGTCCACACTTCCGCAACGCCGTCGGGAACCATCCAACGAAGGAAATCCTGCACAATAACAACCAGTCCAAATTTCTTGTCATGCAACAGATGACGTTCAGCATTCAGTAACTTCAACAGTGCATGACCATAGAGATAATCAATAGTGTTAAGGATGATTACTTTTTTCACAGGGCGGAATTTTTCAATCTTCATCTCAATTTCATCTTGTCGCGGATGAGTCAGCGATTGAAGCAACGGTTCACCGAACCATCGCCGCACATTTGGCGGACAGAAAAGTTCTGATGTTTCTGGATTTACAATATACTGATTGAGCGAACCGTGACCGGAAGAAAGCGTAGCGATGAGCCGACGTTTTGTCGCGCTGCACTCCGTTTCAACGCAGGTGTGCATCCCTTGCCAGATTACTTTTTTCGGAATGAGCACTCCATTACCGTAGGGAGACTTCCGTTGAAATTCTATGGCTGGATAAATTTTTATCATGTCAACACCGCCGGTGAAAGTGCAACGTAGTTGGCGTATTGGTAGTTTTCCATACTCAGTTGGTATGCGCGGCGCTCGATACCATGCTTCATAATCTTAAAGAGTTGGAAGCCGGCGTCGGTAAGTAGTTGATACTGTTGACGAAGCGTCGTGCCCGAGTCGAGATTTGCGCCGCCATATTCAAACTGGATTGCGCGAATGAAATCGGCGCGAAGGTACTTTCCCAATCCGCGAAATGCCGCAAGTTCGTGCCCTTCAATATCAATCTTCAACAAATCAATCTGTTGTATGTTATTACGTTCGATATACTCATCCAGCCGCCGGAGCGTTATAGTTTCCTGTTTGTTCATGACGGCGTGAGCAGAAGACAGATCGCGTTTGTATAACGATGCAAACCCGCTTCGTTCGGCATCGTAGTAAAGTTCCGCCGTTGTGTGCACATCTGATACGCCAATGTTGTTGAGTTTGATGTTGGCATCTGAAGAAAATTTTTTCTTCAGCACCTCAAAACACGAAGCGGTCGGCTCGAACAGATG
>JBFMDF010000087.1:0-7911 GCA_040753935.1 Bacteroidota bacterium
CATCCCCGCTCAACCAAATAGTTGATTTCTACCCCGTTGTTGCTCTGACTCCGGGTAACTTTCAACAAAATGGTGGATTGTTCTCTGCCGTAGGGAAATCTATCTTTCTTGCATAAAAACAGCACCCATCAATCCTACTATAAAGGAGATTTGTTATGAAGCAATTTCTACTTCTTATCGCACTGATAACGACGATGTTTTCACGCATCTTTGCGCAAACCGCCACCCCACCTTCGGGCAGCGGCACATCCGCCAATCCTTATCTCATTGCATCACTCGAGAATCTCTATTGGGTTACACAGAATGCCAGTTCATGGAGTAAATACTTTAAACAGACTGCCAATATTGATGCTTCCAGTTCTTCCGGCTGGGCAAGCGGCAGTGGCTTTTCCCCTATTGGCAATAATGTTACAAATTTTACAGGGACGTATGATGGGAATAATTACACGATTTCTAATCTCTCTATCAATCGGCCCGGCACGAACTTCATCGGAATGTTTGGGGAAGGCACAACGGCGACGATCAAGAATCTCGGACTGGTGAATGTGAACATCACCGGCAATAGCTATGTAGGGGGACTGATAGGAGCGCTGGGTAGCAGTTCCGCAACCATTACCAATTGCTATGTAACCGGAATCGTTGCGGGAGACAGTTTGGTCGGCGGAGTGGTAGGAAATCTTTTGGGCACATCTGCAACCGGCGTTACCAATTGCTACAGCACGGCAGCAGTAACCGGCAGTGGATGGAGGATCGGCGGATTTGTGGGGTGGATTCAAAACAGTGTGGTGAACAGTTGTTACAGCACAGGCACTGTGAGTGGAACAACGTTGACTGCATCTCAGTATCAGTATGTTGGCGGATTTGTCGGTTACAATGAAAATTCTCCTTCTAGTTATTATAATACTGACATTCGCAATTGCTACAGCAGGGGCAACGTTAGTGCCAGCGGCAGAGTTGCCGGGGGTTTTGCCGGCTATAATGGCGACACCCTGGTTGCCTGTTACAGCACCGGAACGGTTAGCGCCAGTCTCTACGCCGGTGGATTTTGTGGTAATAATTTCGGCACAGCATCAGCTTGTTTCTGGGATACGCAAACCTCCGGAACTTCAACAGCAGTTGGTGGAGGTTTTTCGACTGGCATCACCGGTAAAACCACTGCTGAGATGAAAACTGCCTCAACCTTTACCAGTGCCGGCTGGGACTTTACTGTTTGGGAGATAAGTCCGAGTGTGTACAACGGCTATCCTGCCCTGCGTTGGCAGTTTGCTATTGTTCCCTCGGGCAGTGGTACTTCCGGCAGTCCCTACTTGATATCGTCGTTTGGAAATCTTCTCTGGATTACGGTCAATCCATCTTCATGGTCATCGTACTTTCGGCAAACCGCCGATATCAACGCAGATTCAAGTTCCTGGCAAGACGGTCTCACCCCAATTGGCAACTACTTGACAGCTTTTACAGGGACATACGACGGGAATAATCACACGATTTCTAATCTCTCTATCAATCGGCCCGGCACGAACTTCATCGGAATGTTTGGGGTAGGCACAACGGCGACGATCAAGAATCTCGGACTGGTGAATGTGAACATCACCGGCAATGTGTATGTAGGGGGACTGATAGGATGGCTGGGTGGCAATTCCGCAACCATTACCAATTGCTATGTGACCGGAAGCGTTGTGGGAGACAGTTCGGTCGGCGGAGTGGTAGGATTTCTTCAGGGCACATCTGTAACCGGCGTTACCAATTGCTACAGCACGGCAACAGTAACCGGCAGTGGATGGAAGATCGGCGGATTTGTGGGAGAGGTGAGTTTGTTAAGCAGTAGCAGTACGGTGATGAACAGTTGTTACAGTACAGGCACCGTGAGTGGAACGACGGTGACTGGACCTCAGTATGTTGGCGGATTTGTCGGTTACAATTATGTGCCTAGCGACATTCGCAATTGCTACAGCAGGGGCAACGTCAGTGCCAGCGGCAGATATGCCGGAGGGTTTGCCGGCGATAATGCCGACACGCTGGTTGCCTGTTACAGCACCGGAACGGTTAGCGCCAGTCTCTACGCCGGTGGATTTTGTGGTAGTAATACCTTGGGCACAGCATCAGCTTGTTTCTGGGATACGCAAACCTCCGGCACCTCAACGGCAGTTGGCTCAGGCACTTCAACAGGTATCACAGGCAAAACTACTGCTGAGATGAAAACTGCTTCAACCTTTACCACTGCCGGCTGGGACTTTACAACAGTATGGGAAATGATAGGAACGAACTATCCGCGGCTGAGGAATAATCCTGATGGTGCGCTTCCGGTGACGTTGTCCTCGTTTACCGTAACCGTTAGTATGAACATGGCAACACTCCACTGGCAAACAGCCACAGAAGTAAACAACTACGGCTTTGAAATTGAAAGAGCAATTGATAATGGAAAATTGAAAATTGATAATTGGGAAAAAATAGGCTTTGTGGAAGGGAGCGGGAATTCCAACTCGCCGAAGGAATATTCATACACAGACAGGAATCTTTCTAGTGGAACATATTCTTATCGTTTGAAACAAATTGACCGCGATGGGAAGTTTGAGTACTCACAAGAAGTGGAAGTTGTGATTGCACAAACACCGCAGAAGTTTGCGCTGATGCAGAACTATCCCAATCCGTTCAATCCGACCACAACAATACAATACAGCGTAGGGACAGATGCCCATCCGTCCAATAACAATACGCACGGACGGGCGTCCGTGCCTACATTTACAACATTAAAAATATATGATGTCCTTGGAAGAGAAGTAGCAACACTGGTGAACGAAGTGAAAGAGGCGGGGAATTATTCAGTGCAATGGAATGCGTCAAAATTCTCCAGCGGCATATACTATGCGCGATTGCAAAGCGGAGAACAAGTTCAGATGAAGAAAATGCTGTTGCTCAGGTAATATGTCCTAAACCTTGCGAAGGTTAGGAAAGCACGATGCAGAACCTTCGCAAGGTTGGCACGGTATTCCTAAAGTGCGTGGGACTTTTTCTCAGTTGGTGCTGATGAAATAAATTTACTTGAAAAAAAAATCTATACAACACTAAGGGCGGAAAGTATTCCACCCTTTCTTTTTTTTCTCATGGAAATTCTTTATCATCAACTGTGAAGATTACTATAGTTTCATACTTTTTTTTCTTTACTCTCTGTAGTGCGCAAACGTCAAACTTTGTCGCACGGCAATGGGGCGTTGAAGAGGGACTTCCGCAAAGTTCCGTGAATTCTATAATCCAAACCCGCGATGGCTACATCTGGCTTGCGACATTCGGCGGACTTGTTCGTTTCGACGGCATCGGCTTTGACGTCTTCAACTCCAATACATCGGGCATCAAGTCAGAGCGAATTCTTGTTTTATACGAAGACCGGCGGGGCGCGTTATGGTTTGGCACAGAAGGTGGTGGAGTCGGGCGAATGTTCCAAGGTAAGGTGAGCACCTTTGGTATTGCCGAAGGTTTGCCCGGTGAGGTTGTTACATCTTTGGTTGAAGATAGCGCCGGCACACTGTGGGTAGGAACAATGGACGGCGGTGTCGGAATGATCGTGAATGAATCTGCCTCAACGGCCGCATTCAATAAACGCCTTCCTGACCATGCTATTAAATCCATTCTCACTGCAGGACACGGTAGTCTTTGGATTTGCACGGAGGTGTTGGTGCACGTTGTTGGAACGTCCGTAACAATCTATAAACCTGTTTATGATATTCCCGGCTCACAAGTTAACGCCGTCAAGGAAGACTCTCAGGGCAAACTATGGATCGGTACGGATAAAGGGCTTGTGCAATTCGTCAACGGCAGATTTGAAGTAGTTACGCCTGCGCGTGGAAAGCCACCTGAAAATATTTGGAGAATTATGGAAGACCGGCAAGGAACTCTATGGCTTTCTTCATCGAACGGGCTTTACCAGTATGACAAACAGGTGGTTGATTATTATGGAAAGAGCGATGGGCTGATAGACCTTACGGTGAAATCTGTGTTCGAGGACCGAGAAGGAAGTCTTTGGGTCGGCACCAACGCTGGTGGATTGCACCAGTTCAAACATCGTGCGTTCCAAACCGTTTCTGCAAGGGACGGATTGCCTGTGGAGAATATCACCTCGATGGCGGAAGGATCTGACGGCAAAGTGTGGATAGGGCTGCAGTGCGGTGGTGTCAGCGTTTGGGAAAATGGGAGAGTAACCGATATGGTTGGAACAGTGATGAAGAATTACGGCTGTGTTTGGTCGGTCTACGAAGATTCGAAAGGTTCTCTTTGGATAGGTGTATGGGATGGCTTTCTGCAGCGGTGGAGAAACGGTATCATCGAACAGTTTTCAGAAAAGGACGGGCTGCAAAGCAAGATCGTCCTTTCTATCTATGAAGACCGCGACCAAACTTTGTGGTTTGGAACCGTAGACAAGGGTCTTGTCAAATTCGACGGCAAACGGTTTCGACACTTTACCACTGCGGATGGACTTTCACACAACGATGTTCGCTCTATCTATCGGGATCGTAAGGGTAGTCTCTGGGCAGGCACATCGAAGGGACTAAACAAATACGACGGCAAAACTTTTACGACCTACACGAGCGCAAACGGATTCGTCGATGCGCCTGTTCGCGTTATTTATGAAGACAGCGACGGCGTTCTTTGGTTTGGCACGTACGGCGGCGGCCTGATCAGATATGCAGAGGGTACTTTTACATCGTTCACAACAAACGAAGGACTGTTCGACAATATTGTCTCGCAGATACTCGAAGATGACAATGGAAATTTTTGGATGGGATGCAACCGAGGTATATTTCGGATTGCTCGTAGTGAACTCAACGCTGTCGCGCTGGGGAAACTCAGACGTGTGCAATGTTCGTGGTACGACGCATCGGACGGTCTGCGAGAAAGGGAAACGAATGGCGGCTTTCAACCTGCTGGTCTGAAAACTCGGGATGGATTGCTGTGGTTTCCTACCGTCAAGGGAGTGACAATTATAAATCCGTCGTCGATAAAAATTAATAATAGTCCTCCACCGGTTGTCATCAAAACTGTATCTGTTGATGGAATGCAGTTGAACACCAGGGATACTGTGGTATTAAGTTATGATCACAAGCGCATTCAATTTCACGTTGCTGCTTTAAGTTATCGGGCGCCGCAAAAAAACCGGTTCCGTTTCATTTTGGAAGGATTTGATGAACAGTGGAGCAATACAGACCAAGCGAGAACAATTTCATACACAACTCTTCCGCCCGGAAAATACACATTCCGCGTCCGCGCCAGTAACGACGACGGCATCTGGAATATGGAAGGAGCTTCCCTAACCATCGTCATCATGCCTCCATTTTGGGGAACATGGTGGTTTCGCGCATTATTTGTCTTGTTCTTTCTTACAGTGGGTCCGGCAATTTATTTTTTGCGCGTGCGGCAGCTTACGCGAGAAAAAGAAAAACAAATAGAATTTTCACTGCGATTAATAGAGTCGCAAGAATCCGAGCGAAAAAGAATCGCGAATGAATTGCATGACGGACTGGGGCAAAACCTTTTACTGATAAAAAACAAATTACTAGTTACATTGCAATCACAGAACAAAGAAAACACGACAGCAGAACAAATAGAAGAAGCATCTAACATCGTCAGCAGCACAATTGAAGAAGTTCGTTCCATCTCGCATAATCTCCGTCCGCATCAATTGGATCAATTGGGAATTACGAAGACACTTCGCTCCATTGTGCGTCAGATGCAAGAATCTACTTCGATTGAATTCGCTTCCGAGATACACGATATTGATGGCGCGCTTTCGCCCGAAGAAGAGATCAATCTATTCCGCATAGTACAGGAATCGTTTAATAATATTCTTAAGCATTCACGCGCGACGAAAGTCAGCGTCAGTGTTGTGCGAAAGAAAAACGTAATTTCGATTGAAGTACTAGACAATGGAAAAGGAATTGCACATCGAAACGCGGGGGAATCGGAAAATCTTGTATCTCCTGCTGGATTTGGAATTTCAGGCATGCAGGAACGGGCAAAGATGTTCGGGTGGGAACTTGAGATAGATTCATTACCGGATCAAGGAACAAAACTTTCACTCAATATTCCGAACATCTTTTCATGAAAGAACAACCTAACATTACTGTTCTGATAGCCGATGATCACCCGATGTTCCGCGATGGAGTGAAGCAAGCGCTGTCGAATGATGTTTCATTAACTGTCATTGCCGTTGCTTCCGATGGCGAGCATGCGTTACAGTTGATAAGAGAACATTCTCCCAATGTTGCCATCCTTGATATGAACATGCCGAAAATGTCCGGACTGAATGTGCTGAGGGTGTTGAAAAAATCGAACAGTAAAACGGAAGTTGTGTTTTTGACGATGTTCGATGATGAAGATATTTTGAATGAAGCAATGGATTTGGGAGTGAAAGGATACATTCTCAAAGAAAGTGCATCAATTGATATTGTTAATGCTGTTCACGCTGTGTACGAAGGTCACTACTATATCAGTCCCGTATTGACAGGAAAGCTGCTTGCTCGTAAAGAAAAACAGACTATCTTTACAAAGAGAAATCCGGGACTGGAAAAACTTTCCGACACCGAACGCAGGATCCTCCTCTTGATTGCGGAATCCAAGACAAGCAAAGAAATAGCCGAAGTTCTCTTCCTCAGTCCAAAAACAATCGATAACTACCGCTTCAAAATATCAGAAAAACTCAATCTCTCCGGCAGTTACAGCCTGCTGAAATTTGCGCTCGAAAATAAATCCCATCTGTAAAATCTTGAAACACATAGGCACATAGAACACATAGGTCTATGCGCCTGCCGTGTCTATGTGGTTTGCTTCTCTAAATAGAGTACTAGTACTCTCGATTAAAGAGTAATCCATCCTATTTCATTCCCGACATCGTTGTCCGATATTGCACCTGTTCAAATAGCCTATTCGGAGAGGAATATGATTATGAAACTGATGATTGTCGACGACAGCTTGGAAATGCGGAAACTGATCCGGAATGTTGTGGCGCAGCCGGCGGATTCCGTAACCGAATGCTCGGACGGAAGTGAAGTACTGAGCGCGTTTCAGCGTGAACACCCGGACGTGGTGCTGATGGATCTGCAGATGACGAACGTGAGCGGTATTACGGCGACACGCACCCTAAAAAAAGAATTTCCCGATGCGCGGGTGATCATTATTTCCAACTTTAACGATCAGGAATACCGCGATGAAGCAAAAGCTGCGGGGGCAGTCTCCTATTTCACAAAAGACAATCTGATTCAATTGAAAGAATTTGTTCACCAATCATAAAAAACACATCGGGGGGAAGGAGGAGGAATTATGAAACATGTACTCGCTTTTGTATCAGTGTATGCAATCTGTGTAAGCATGTTGCACGCTCAACTGCCGTCAAAATCCATTAAGGATTTGCTCAATGCCGACGGCACGCCAAACTTTAAAACAGGATTTAAGGGAAGCGTGAATACAGATGGATATAAAATGATACTGGGCAAAAATGGTAAACCCCATTTTTTACCCGCCGAAGTGCAAACAAAGGCGGGCTTGCCTGCGGAAGCAAAAGCCATTCCTGGATTTCAAACCAACAGCGCCCCCAATTCACAATTTGCCGTAACAAGCGATGATAACGACTATTGGAACGGCAGTTTCTCTAATCCAAATGTGGGAATGAACAACCAGGTATTTTCTCTTGCAGTTTCCGGAGACACATTGTACGTGGGAGGATGGTTTTCGCAAATTGAAGGAGTAACGAGAAATTATATTGCAAAATGGGACGGCACAAATTGGTCGTCACTCGGTTCAGGCATGAATGGTTATGTTACCGCTCTTGCAATAAAAGGAAGTGATTTATATGCCGGAGGAATCTTTACTACTGCCGGAGGCGTGACGGTAAACCATATAGCAAAGTGGAACGGCTCAAGTTGG
>JBFMDF010000088.1:0-7884 GCA_040753935.1 Bacteroidota bacterium
TATTTGCACTGTCTTTAATTTCAAACCTGATTTCAGAGTGTGTATTTGTTCCCGTACCGTACGGTGCAGGCGTTAAAAACACAATTGATTCGAACAAATCCCATTTCTTATTTCCTTTCGAATCTTCTTTTACAATCACTCTGAACGGCAAGTTTGCACGCATCGAATCCTTTGTGATATTTTTAAAGATAAACGGCGTTTGAACCACCTTCTGCAATGAGATATTGTACACTGTATCACCCGGTTGAGCATACTTCCCATCGGGTAGTGTATCTGAACCGGTAATTTGAATTTGAAAATCAATCGGTGCAATTTTTTGCGTGCCGATCGTCGGTGCAAGAATTTTAAAGTTCAATCGTTTTTTATCAATCACCCAATTGCTTTTTGTAAGACTAATAGCAAGCGCTTTGTTCTCAACAAACAACTTCATACCGTCAAACACAGGATTTGCTTCCTCCCCAGAGAGCAATGTGCTTGGCGGTTGCGCCAAATGTCGGTACGTAACAACATACGGCCCCGGATCAGTCATTGTGCCGGTGCCAAGTCGTCGTAGAAACCCTCTGGTAGTATCAAACACAAAGTCAACACCTTCGGTATACGTTCTACCTGTTGAAGAATGCTTGACGGAAAAATAACTATCCCGCAAAATGTAGGTATGACCAATTTTTACATAGTTTGTATCAAACAACATGACTTCGGACGTCACCGGAGTAGTTTTCAACACTGAATAGTTTAACGTTTTCGTTTTTTTATTTCCTACTTGAAGCGAGTCAGCAAATCTGATTTCGTAGGTGACATTGTCTTGAACCCCAAGATCGTCAATCACTTGTGTTGCAATACTTCCCGTACCAGTACCGCTCACGTGCTGAATCATTTGCGATGAAACAATCGGCGGTATATATCCGCTTGCTCGCGGACCGGGAACGACACTAACCGTATTCACATCAAACGTTAAGACAGAAGTAATCGGATCGATGCTGATGCGCTTAGTGCATTCAGTCGGAGGATACGAAGTAACATCCCCGTGGTCATATGATACAACGGCATAGTAATATGTTTGCCCGTTGATCACATTGTTTGAATCAACGAACGAGTGAACGAGGCCGGTATTATCACCAAGGTAGTAGGCCACACCGCGTTGATCATACGGCACCAACGAATACCCTTTATAGAAATCTTCTACTAAGGTCGAGTCATACCGTCCGTTGTTGTTCACATCAATATATCGTTCTCCTGCATCCCAGCGGCCGTTTTTCGTCTTCGACGTGTCGTCCTCAAAAAACGGTTCGGGACGGAGTGCAACATCGAATTTGGCAACTTTTCCGCTTGATGTTGTCAGCGGTTCGTAAAGGAACGGAGAACCAAAACCGTCGGTAATAGTATTGATGTCGCTGAACTGCGGATCGGTACTGCGATAGATGACATATCCTTCAAAATCTTTTCCAAGAATAGGGTCAATGCTCTCTTCGGCTCCGGTATCCCAATACAACGTTACACGCTTATCGCCGGCAACGGCGGTAACAACCGGTTTGTCTGGCGGGCGGATAAATTGATAATTCTGGTTGTAAATTACTTGTACGGTTCGGGCAGTAATTAACAAATCGTTCAAATCTGTTCCCATCAACAACGCAATAGAGAACCGCTTAATTGAGCCATCGGTATTTTTTTTCTTTAATGAAATTTTCCCGGATCCGTACACAAAGTTTATATCCGTCAAGTTGGGAATTGTGTCATTAAATCCTTTTTCCAAAATTCCCCACACCGTTTCATCATCGCGGAAAAGAACTGACGACCAGGGCCAACTCTTAAATGCTGTCAATCCAATTTGATCAGACTCGTCGAGGTCGGTCAATTCAAAGTGCGGTTCACCAGGATACAGCGGATCGACTGTTCCGTCTGGCAATCGTTTCCCAGCAGTAGGAAATCCATCCCCTTCCCCTTCATCATGTGTATCAGGCACTCCGTCGGCACCAACGTCATCGTTATTCACATTCCAGTCACCATCGTTATCCACACCATCGGTTTGACTTTCGTCGGCAAACAATGTGCCGGCAGCATTACGTATATGGTCAGCGTCGTTATCTATTCCGTCATTTGCATTGCCGGGACTTTCGAGGAATTTGCATCCGTTGTAGTGTGTAGGAATATTCAAATATCCCTTGCCGTCATTATCCCACAAATAGACAAGACTGCGTGAGAATAACGGAATGAGTACTCCAGTTTTTGTTACTGTATCGAACGGTGAAATGAAAAAACCGAGGTCGTCCTGATTTTCGGAACCACTGGCGCCGCCAACATCCACATCACCGTACATTCCAAAATACATTGTATCAAGATCGCGGTCGGAAAAATTTTGTGCAGTGTACACAAAAAAGATGCAATTCTGTGCCAGAGAGTTACTCCATTGCAACGCACGGCATTCCAATTTTACTCCAAGTCCGCGCGTAAGTGTATCGTTGAGAAAAGGAAAATACCGAAATTCTGTGTTGTTCTTATCATCCATTCCCCACAGCACTTCAAGGTCGGCATTGGGAACATCTTGACGCAAATAGCCGGGCCACACGTACTGGCCTTTATCGAAATTATACCACGTTGTGGGCCAACTATCAGGACGCCCATCTTTCGGGTTAACATCTGGAGCGGGATTTGAAGCCATAACTGATGACGCTGGATAAACATATTCAGGAAGCGGACGCCAGCCGAAAATAAATCGTGAATCGTACGGATTAAAATCTTTTGCATACAAATCGTTGATGGCATCGGAGACAATATGAATTGTTTTGTTTGACGCATCCTGAACAGCAGCGGCAACATACGGCGCAAATTGATAAATATCGCCCAACCCACGCCATACCATATTGTTCACATTGCGAATCAATCCATCGCCCGGCGCAATACCGCCGTAGTCATAAATATTTCCAACAATTTGATTCCCATTCATTAAAAAATATCTGGGACTATCAAACACCCCGGTGGCTTTCGATAAACGACTCTGTACTTCTTTGCGATATTGGTTAAATCGACTGCTATTAAGCGGCTGTGGAGCTGTTGCTTGCTTCAGCGCCGATGAAAGTTGACGAATTTCGTTTTCGGAAGAGCGACGTGGTTGAACAATTTGTGCATAGGTCAGCGATGACATTAGAAATAATACAAACAACAAACGGTAACTTCGTGTCATGGGTTATTCCTTCATAAAACTAAAAACCAAATGAGGCGCCGATTCGTATCTCTCGCGGCGCGGAATACAACGTAGGATTAGTGTAATAATCAGACATCGGATGAACGCCGTTTACGTTTAGATGCTGATCAATCACTGCACCTTCTCCTCGCTTGGGCGCAAGCGTATAGGTTGCTCGTCCGGTATCATCAAAGACAGATAATTCGTTCAACCTGTCAAGAAGATTATAGACTCGTATGAACAACGCAACCACATAGGTATCAAACGAAAATTCTTTTTCAGCAGAAAGGTCAACTGTCCATTGAAGCGGCTTTCTTCCTGCATTTCGTTTTAACGGAACTTGATTGTCGCCAACATACGGCGTATACGGCAAACCGGTACCTAAACGTGAAATAATACTGAAGTTCCAGTCATTTGGATTTCCAACAGTCAACGTGGTATTGAAGGTATGAGATTGATCCCAATCCAGCGGCACTACAACTTTTTCACTTTCTCTTCCGGATTGCTGATCAAGGAAGAAGGCATCAGCGCTAACATCATTGCCGTCAGCCATCTGAAAGGTATAATCTACTGTCACTCCAAACGATTCGGTAGTGGTTCTTCGTTTCAGCAACGAAAACGTAAATCCTTTGATATTGGCATAGTCTTTATTCACATACATGCTGAATTGTTTTTCACCGCTAATACGAATTGTTTGCACGGCAAACAGATCGCGCACATCTTTAAAAAATCCGGTAATATTCATCGCCAGATTCTCGGTCAACTGTTGCTGTAATCCCATCTCATACGTGACGGTTTTTTCAGGATTTAAATTGGCATTGCCGAACGTTGTTGCGCTAATGGTAGTGTTGAATTTGAAATCAGGATTTTCATACAACCGGCGCAGTTGCGGCATTTGATAAAAATGTCCGTAGGAAAAATGAATCATTCCTCTGTCGGTAATCGGATATGATACGCCAATGCGCGGACTGATCATTTGCTTCACCGGCGCTTCTTGCCTCACTCCTTCCGGGTGAAAAATATCGACGATGTACTTTGCCCGCGCGTGAAAATAATCATACCGCAATCCCGCATTCACTACAATACTTTCAAACTCCATCTTATCCTGGACGTAAACAGAAAATTGTTTCGGATAGCGACTGTAAGAATCATATTTGTAGTCATAGATTGAAGGAATAGTCGGTGTTAAGAAATTCACCGTATCACGCAAAATGGCGTAGGTGGTGAGAGACATCTGCGGCAGACGTGCTTCAATACCAGCTTTCACCTCGTGCTGTTTTGAAAGCATTGAAGACAAATCTACTTTGAATGAATACGTTTCCGCCCGTTGCTCATAGTATCCATTCTGTGAGCCGCCAAAATAAAATGTTGTGCTGACCGGGCGTCGTAAATTTTCTTCCGGCTCAATAGTGCCGGGCTGGTACTGTTTGAATGTATTCACACTGTACGCCGCTTTAAATTTTAGCGAGGTAACCTCATCCATCACTGTACTGTACTCTACGCTGTGAAATACATCATCAGCAATATTGGTATAGCGTCCATCCGGATTGTATTTGAAAACGTGACTATAATTCTGATACTTACTTTCATTCAGAATAAGATCGTAACCTATTTTTGTTGAGGGGGTAACTTTGTAACTCAATCGATTAGTCGCGGTCCACGACGTGCTGGTATTCATCGGAACCAATTCATTGTTTCCAGAACGAGGCACCTTCCACGCAAAATCATTTGAAAAATCAGGACGATCAGACGGCAAAAATTCACGAATGCCGTATAACCAACCCTTTTCATTTTCCAATCTGCCGGAAAGAAAAAATGACAAGCCGGTGACGGCAGGGAGCGGACCACTGAACGATCCTTCAACAACCGAATGGCTGTACGGATCGATATCGTCGATATTCAAAAAAATATTTTTATGTTTGCTCACTCTGTCGCCGGTGTAATAGGCAATCTGGCCGGCGAAATGCTCACCACCTTCTTTCAAACCGGTTTCCACGACACCACTCAGTGCATTGCCGTACTCAGCGTTGAACGTTCCTTGCACAACAGACAATTCTTGAATTGCGTTCGTAGCAATTGTTAAACTGTTGGAATTCGTAAACGGATTATTCACTGAAACACCGTTTACCGTGTACGCGACTTCGCTGGATCGTCCGCCGCGAAAATGGAGAGCGCCCCCGGCATCCTGAATAATGCCTGCTTGGGTGGTAAGTATGGCGGTCACGCTTTCAACAGGTAGCGCGCGAATCTGGCTGGCATCAACGTGTGTTTGTGTTGAGGTGAGATCACGTCGAACAAGCGGACGCTCCGCGACAACAACTACTGCATCCAGATCCACTGCTTCAGATGAAAGTTTAATGTCCAATCGTGTCGTCAAATCTACATTCACCAGCACATTGCGAATGAGTTGTTTGCGATAACCGATGGCAGAAACAGAAACGGTGTACGTATTGGGAGAAAGATTTGCGATGACAAAATTTCCGTCAACATCCGTCGCCGCGCCGACTGTAGTGCCGACAATGAAAATGGTAACGCCGACAATCGGTTCGCTGGTTTTTTCATCTGTTACGGTACCAACAATTTTACCTGTTGTGCCGGCGTAAAGAAAAGAGGAAAGAAAGAAAACAATGATAAACGAATACAGACGTGAGTGTTCACGGATAGTAACAACATTCATAGTTTTTCCACAAAAGATGAATGGAATAATGAAGAATGTATGGTATCGGCAATTCGAAGTTTTGATGGATTGCGTGCTTTTTGCTCGCTGAAATATAACCAGACCTCTGGCTGATGTCAAGTAATTCCTTTTATTTCGCGTTGAATTAAAACGATTATCAAAGAAAAATTTCTTTACGAAAATCTCTTGATTCTCACCTCTTATTTTAACTTATTTGACTGAGGTTTGTCGATAACCAATCAATTTCCATTCTCACCAATCATTCACATGTACAGGAGGTACCTCCATGAAAAAACTTTGTACTGCGTTGACTCTCCTTGTGACAGCATTGCTTTTTTCACAACAAGGTTTTGCACAACGTTTGCTCGACACAGCAAATTTCACCATCTCGGCTGAGATCAAGCCGAGTGATTTTCCCGAATGGCCGAACGGCACGGCTGCGTGGAGAGTGTATGGAACATACGATTTAGATAAAGATGGGAAGAAAGAGTTTCTCGTCATTGTCGATCCAACCACAACGTCGGCAACCGACACCGGCATGGCAAAAATTCTACGTTTTGAAGCAACGGCAAACAATACCTATGAATTAGTTTGGAATGCACAAATACCGTACATGCAAATTACCAAAGGTTCGTGGCCCTGCCTTGCCGTTGGCGATGTGGACAAGGATGGAAACATGGAAATTTTTTACGGACAACCATCTGACCAGCGAACCACCGGCGATCCGAATCCTGATCGTATCTTCATTTACGAATACGACCCAGGAGTAGGAAATTTTCCAACAGTACCCACAATGACATCAAAACTACAATTTCCCGACCGCTATTACTACGCAATAACAAGCATTGTGCTTGATGACGTGGATAATGACGGCGATGTGGAAATGATTTTAAGCGCACGGCGCGCATACGGAGGCGGCTGGGGAAATTCAAGCTTACGTCCGCTGTTTATTTACCACTTGCTGGGCGATATTTCTCCGGGGTTCAGTTCATTTGAAGTGGAATTTGCTGATACGCTCGGAACGTTTAACGGCGGTTATTACTTCAACAACCATGTGGTTGATTTTGACGGTGATGGCAAAAAAGAAATTTGGGGTTTTACGTGGGATATGTTGGCTTTTGCGGTCTATGAAGCACAAGGCAAAGATACCTACACGTTGCAAACCGATGTAAACCAAGCAACTGCACCTGATGATTACGGCGAACAGAATAGCGTCGGTTTCTTCGATGCAAATAAGGATGGAAAATTAGAAATGTTTTTGGCAGGACAAGTTAGCCCACCGAGCGCAGTATTTTATTTACCAAACACAAATAATTTATCAAGTATTACTACCAGTAGCATTAAATGGTTAACCTCTCCTCTTCCACTCAATTTCCAAGGGGCTGACATCGGAGATATTAACGGCGACGGTGAAGTTGATTTCTTTATCGGAGATTGGGGCGCCGATAGAAAAGTGTATCGTCTGAAACATCTTCCCGGCAAACCGTATGACGATTCTACCGGCTATAAGTTAGATACGCTATTCCATGCTCCAAACGATTCCAACTATTCATTAGTCAATGTTACCGTTTGTAACGATCTTGATGGTGACGGGAAGCGTGAAGTCATTATTGTAAATACCGATGTCCGTGCAGATCACCCTGAAGATGTATCGCTCTTTATCATCGAAAGCAAAGTTGCAGTACAAAGTGTCCGCACACTGCCGGAAATTATTCCTACTCAATTTTCGCTCGAACAGAACTACCCGAATCCATTTAACCCAAGCAGTACAATCAGGTTCTCGCTGACAGCGGCAGCCAACGTCGAATTGTTTGTTACTAATTCAATCGGTCAGCGGGTAGCAACATTACTGAAGAGATCGATGGACAAAGGAGTCCACGAAGTTACATTTAATGCCGACGGACTTGCCAGCGGAACCTACTTCTACACGTTGAAAGCCGACAACTACACCCAAACGAAGAAGATGATGATAATGAAGTGATTGTACAAGGTAGGTGTACACAGCAAAAAGCCCGAATTTTATTTCGGG
>JBFMDF010000089.1:0-7816 GCA_040753935.1 Bacteroidota bacterium
TACAACATGATATTGTCGTTAAATAAATATCTTATCCTTGCAATTGTATTGACGTTAACTGTTGCTTCAGTCACTGCGCAAATTGCGGTTCCACGTCCGGTTTCGTTATCATTACGCTCAACTACGAATTCCCAATCCCTTCCCACCAGTAACGTTGTCACCGATATTGTTGTTGCTGGTGATACAGTTTGGCTTGGTACGGGAAAAGGATTGAGCCGTTCAACCGATGGAGGACGGACATGGAAGAATTACTACAACACCCCTGAATTCGGAACAGAAGATATTTCTGCAATTGCGGTGCGGGAAAAAGAAATTTGGGTTGCAACAGCACACTCCGTTGTTCGAAATGATGCTTCGCTTCCCGAAGGAAGCGGTTTCCGCATCTCTACTGACGGTGGTGAAACATGGAAAACGTTACCGCAACCCGTCGATACATACAACGTTGACACCATTGATTATAATGCAAAGAGTTTTATCCGGGCGCTTGGTATCACAACAGCAATCAACAACATCACCTACGACATTGCGATCACCAACAATGGAGTTTGGATAACATCGTTTGCCGGAATGGCACGGAAGTGGAACAGAACTACGGAACAATGGGAACTCGTTGTTCTTCCACCAGACAATCTCTCCTCAATTTCGATTACCGACTCACTTCGTTTCGATCTTTCACCAAGCGGCGGCGCTCTTGGTCTTCAAGAAAATCTTAACCATCGGGCGTTCTCTGTCTATGCAGAAAATGATTCGACCATTTGGATTGGCACAGCGGCAGGAATAAACAAAACAACAAACAACGGAAAATCGTGGGTCCGTTTCAGCAAGCAAAATCAACTTCAACCTATCAGCGGTAATTTTGTTGTCGCCATTGGTCAACAGAAGACGACATCGAAAACTCTGATCTGGGCGGCAACCATTAACGCAAACGACAAAACCGAAATTCGCGGCGTGAGTTATACCGATGACGGCGGCATGACATGGAAACAAGCATTACACGGTGAATTCGCTCACAACTTTGGCTTCAACAACAACATTGTGTATGTTCCAACAGACAATGGAATTTTTCGTTCAGATGACTTCGGGACAACATGGATACAATCAGGAACAATTTATGATCCGCTGAACCGACATCGTTACACACAGCCAACATTCTATTCCGCCGCTACTCAAGGTGATACCGCCTGGTTTGGAGGAATTGACGGAATAGTAAAAACCATTGACAATGTCTCTCATCCGTTCGGCAGTACTTGGAGTGTAGTTCGTGCGGCACAAGCCGTTCCTTCTCCTTCTTCAACCTATGCGTATCCAAATCCTTTTGCACCAGATGATGAAGTTGTGCGGATTCATTACACAACAGGGAAAACAACAACAGCTTCTGTAACACTCAGAATTTTTGATTACGGAATGAATCTCGTCCGCACTGTCGTACAAAACGTGATACGTGAACCGAATCGCGAACACGATGAGATTTGGGATGGAAGAAACGAAAATCGTACGTTTGTCAGCAACGGTGTGTATTTCTATCAACTAACAGTCGATAATGACGAACCACGCTGGGGGAAAATACTTGTCATTCAATAGAAGCATGATACTGTTTATTCTTTTCTTCACCGTCTCTGCCAATGCTCAATTAGCAGGAACAGCGGGAGGTTTTGCGCGATTAGGTTTCGGAGCACGCGGAATGGGAATGGGCAATGCAATGACCGCCGTGATTGATGGAGAAAATTCAGGATACTACAATCCCGCCGCAGTAAAATTTCTTGATGCGCAGTATGGTTCAATTTCGTACGGAGCGTTGTCGCTTGACCGGAAATTGAATGCCCTGTTTTACGCTACGCCGTTAGATACCAATGCCGGTGTTTCGCTTCGTATCCTCAATGCCGGCGTTACGGATATTGATGGACGGGATATTGATGGCTTCCATACCGAAACCTACTCAACAACAGAAAATCAATTCAGTCTTTCGTTTGCACTGAACATCAGAAAGATCACTATCGGACTTTCGACAAAAATATATTACTATAAACTGTTCAAAGATCTTTCGGCAACAGGATTGGGCTTTGATATCGGCTTGATGTATCCAATTTCCAGCAACTTTGTCGTCGGTGCTGTCATGAAAGATTTAAACGCACAATATCGGTGGGATACATCGCCCTTGTATGACCAAAAAGGAAATACCACGATTACTAAGTTTCCGATTCGGCGTGCTATTGGAATCTCCTACTCATTGGATGATAAAGCAGGATTGGTTTCAGTAGAATTTGAAAACAGCAATGTCTCAACAAACATCATACGCATTGGTGCAGAATACAAGGTTACCGATCTTCTGACGGTACGCTCAGGATTGGATGGATGGGAGTTGGATAATTCTCAACAGGCACATCCTTCTTTTGGTATCACCGTCAATGCTCCTGTAACGAAGTGGAATCCCTCCTTTACCTACGCGTATGTCGTTGAGCCGTATTCTGTTTTTGCCATGCACATTCTTGCACTGTCGGTTAAATTTCAATGAAAAAAATTTTTGTATTCTTCGTTCTAGTCGGAAATCTTTCGGCACAAGAGATTAACACCGGCCTGTCATTTCTAAAACTAGGTATCGGTGCGCGGGCTGTTGCTATGGGCGAGGCATTCACGGGAATTGCTTCCGATCATTCCTCATTGTACTACAACCCTGCCACGCCACGGTTTGCAAAGAGTAACGAAGTAATGGTAATGCATAAAAACTGGATTGCCGAAACAACAACAGAGTATCTCGGTGCCACTGTGCTGGGCAAGGAGTTTAGTTACGGATTTTCTGCTTATACGACATCAGTTCCCGATATTGAAGTGCGAACAAAGCCCGGACCATCGGAAGGAACTTTCAGCGCGCAAAATGTGGCATTGGGCGCAACCGTTGCATACTCCATTGATGAACATCTGGCTGTCGGCGTAACCGGCAAAATGCTGTACGAAAAAATTTTTGTAGATGAAGCAACAGGGTATGGCATTGATATCGGCTTTTTCCGATCATCAGATGATCTCTCTTTCGGTGCGAGTGTATTACATATCGGCGCAATGAGCACACTCAAATATGAATCGACAAAGTTGCCGACCACAATCAGAGTCGGCGGCTCATATCGCTACAACGAAATCCAATCTATGAAACTAACCGGCGCTATTGACGCATTGCAAACGCTGGATGATAAAATCACTCATTTCCATTTCGGAATTGAAGGAACGTACAACGACATACTTTCGCTCCGTGCCGGTTACAAAACGGGATATGAGTTTAGTTCTATCACTACCGGTTTCGGGGTTATGTATGGAATTGTGAAGTTTGATTATGCCTTTGTACCATTTACCGGCGGATTGAGTTCGACACACACGTTTTCGCTCTCATTTCTGTTGTAACACAAACAAGCGTTGTGAACACAAAGCCAAACATACTGTTCACTGCTACACTTCATTCTCCGTTTATTCAAGAAGACCTGCGTATCTTGCGCTTGCGCTATAACGTCATCGAAGTGATTTCGTCTGGCTGGCGTACCTTCACTACGTATCTGAATCATCTGTCCAATGTTGAGGTTACGTTTTCCTGGTTTGCATCTGTTTATTCATCAGTACTGATTTTCTTTACCAAAATTTTTAGTGTAAAATCAGTTCTCATTCTCGGCGGCGTTGATGTTGCAAAGGAACAAGAATACAACTACGGCATTTGGAATAGTTGGTGGAAAGCAAAACTTGTTCGCTACGGAATTACTCATGCCGATATCGTTCTTGCCGTCGATGAATCACTCAAACACGAGGCAATTCGTCTTGCACAATATGATGGAGCAAACATCAGCGTCGTTCCGACCGGCTACGATTCCGAGCGTTGGATACCGGAGGGGAAAAAACAACATGTTGTGCTCAGTGTAGGAAACGTGAATGATCTTCCACGATTGAAAGCCAAAGGATTCGACATTCTGTTTGATATTGCCGCACAATTGTCTGATATCTCGTTCGTGGTCATTGGTGTAGCAGAATATCTCCGTCAACAACTGACTATTCCGCCTAATGTTCAGTGTTTGCCGGTAATGACGCAGGAACAATTGCTTCACTACTACCAAACAGCAAAAGTCTATTGCCAACTGTCGCGGCGTGAGGGTTTGCCTAATTCATTATGTGAGGCAATGCTCTGCGGATGTATTCCTGTCGGATCAAATAAATTCGGCATCCCGTACGCTATTGGTGACACAGGATTTATTGTTGATATCGAACATAGGGATGAGATTGCACGAGCAATCCGTTCTGCGCTAACGGCACCGGAGGAAATTGGAATGCGTGCACGTCAGCGGATAATAGAACATTTTCCTCTTGCCAAACGAGAAAAATCATTACACGCTATCATTGAATCAATCTTACGATGAATCGAATTTCACTAACCGTTGGA
This sequence comes from Bacteroidota bacterium, assembly GCA_040753935.1. Lineage (GTDB taxonomy): Bacteria > Bacteroidota > Ignavibacteria > UBA10030 > UBA8401 > SpSt-333. Next base: position 4,412 of record JBFMDF010000089.1, read on the forward strand.
ATAGTCAAATACGAGCCGGGATGGGAAATCGTGTTGGAGCAAATCGGTTTATCGTGGAAAGTCATTGAGTCGTACGACGCTTCTCTTTCTGAACAATACAGCGTTATCATCCATAATGCCGTATGTGATACGGCACAAACAACTGCACTGAACCAATTTCTTGTTACTGGAGGAAGTATTCTATCGGTCTTTGGCAGTAGTGAACAGTTGCTTTCAATAAAGAGTCGAACAATGTTTTTTGATTTTCTTCCTCCTCTTCATTTAGATTATGCGACGACAACTGACATTCTGGATGTGCATTCGTACGGTAAAGTGTTGACTGACAAGCATAGCATTTCGCTTCATCAACTGGGGAATGGAACATTGATCAACATTCCATTTGATGTTAATACATTACTGACGCAGACAAAAAGGAAGCGTAAAAATTTCTACTTCGGCACACAACGTCTTCCCAACGAAATTGTTTCTGCTGTTTCAAAAAATCAGTTACGAACTCTTATCACCTCCTCGCTGGAATATCTGCACCACTGCCGTCGATTGCCGTTCGTGCACAAGTGGTATTTCCCAAATACGTATCCAACAATCTTCACATTCAGAATTGATACCGACAGAGGAAGTCAAGAAGAAATTGAAGGATTGTTTCAACTATCCGAAACATACCACATCCCCGCCACATGGTTTTTAGATGTGAAAAGTCATGAACAGTGGCTCCCCTATTTTCAAAAGTTCACAAATCAAGAAACCGGAATTCATTGCTATGAACATACCACGTACGATTCAGTGGAGCGTAATCGAAAAAATTTTGAGCAAGCAAGTCGGTTGATGAATGAAAATTCTCTCACCTGTTACGGAGTCGCTGCACCACGAGGAAATTGGAGTAGTGCACTCGGAACTGCATTTGAACAACTTCAATTTCTTTATTCGTCCGAATTCAGTTACGATTATGATAATCTTCCATCGTATCCATGGCTGAACGACCATTTTTCATCAGTAGTGCAATTGCCTGTGTATCCGATTTGTCCGGGTACGTTACGGCGCGCAGGTTATACGGCAAAACAGCAGACAGAATACTTCCTCACTGTCATCAATAAAAAGATTGCAGCACACGAACCCATTTGTTTCTTTCATCATCCCACACATCATTACAACGACGTTTTCGAAGAAATTTTCAAGTATATTCAGGAACAACAGATTCCTGCAATGTTGTACCGAGACTACGCAGAGTGGTGGAAAAGACGAAGCAAAAGCAAACAAGAAGTTGCGTATGATACTGCATCACGTAAAATTCATACGACAGGAAAACCTGATAATGTGTGGTTTCACATTACAACGCCTCAACAGAGGGAAACAATAGTTGCATTACATGGTGAAATGTTGCTGGAGAGTTTGCCGTTAAAACCAACTCAGCAGGCACCAGACATTCCAAGCGATATTATGAGAGCACGAAAATTCGATTTCAGACATCCACTTATTGATCTTTTCGAATTTTATTTTCGACTGAAGCAATGAAAGTATTGTTAGCAAGTTATCAGCCTGTTTCAATTCTCCACGGCGGACCGCGTGTTCAGGTACTACAAACCAAAGCAGAACTTGAACGGCTTGGGGTGAATGTTGAATTGTTTGATCCGTGGAAACATTTTGTCCGAGAGAAAGAGACATTGTTCCATCTGTTTGCCGCCAATCTCGGAACATTCCACACCGCAAATGTGCTGAAGAATTTTGATATCCCGTTTGTTACTTCTCCAATCTTTTTTACCCGTCATTCGCCTGTTGTGGTGCGTGCCTCTGTTGAAATAAGCAAACTGTTGAGAAAATTTCGTTCCGCTGTGTGGTCAAACTATGAATTCACACGACAAATTTGTGCCTGGTCTAAAGCGGTTCTCCCCAATACCACAGACGAAGCAAAGTTGATTGCTGAAGGATTAGGAATAAGCACTTCGGCTATTCACATTATACCTAACGGCGTCGAGGCGAGATTTGAATTTGGGGATCCGACTCTGTTCAAAAAAAAATATGGATTAGAAAATTTCATTCTGAACGTCGGGCACATCGGGCCTGAACGAAAGAATGTGTTAAATCTTATACGGGCATTGAAACGTATTGATCATCCGGCGGTGATCATTGGGAAAATTTCTTCTACCCCGATGGGAAGAAAATGTGTAGAAGAAGCAAAACAGTCGAAAAATATTCTCATCATTGACGGGCTTGAGAATGATTCAGCGCTACTGGCATCAGCGTATGCGGCGTGCGATGTATTCGCACTCCCCTCACTGTTTGAAACGCCGGGCATTGCGGCACTCGAAGCCGGGCTCGCGGGAGCAAAAATTGTCATTACCTCCATCGGTGGAACAAAAGATTATTTCTTATCAATGGCAGAGTACGTTGACCCGTATTCCATTGATTCTATCGCGCAGGGAATTCGACTAGCGCTGAATCGCAAAAAAGATACAGCATTGAAAGAGCATATCAAACGAGAATTTCTCTGGTCGCGTGTCGCAGAAAAAACTCTCTCTGTGTATCGTCAAGTCATTTCATGAAACAACGTCGCATACTTATCATTCGTCCCGATAGAATTGGTGATGTCATACTCACGACGCCGCTTATCAAAGCAGTGAAACGTTCGTTCCCTGACAGTTTTGTCGGCGTAATGGTCGGTTCTTATACCGCCCCATTACTAGATGGAAATCCATATATCGACGTCATTATCACAGACGATCCCGAAGGCAAAGACGCAGGAAAATCCGGTTTTTGGAATCAGGTAAGTGAGTTACGCAAATACAAATTCGATACCGGACTCATGCCGCTTCCCCGTGAGCGTCATGCGTGGATGATGTTGCTAGCTGGAATTAAAACGAGAATCGGCGTGGGAGGAAAGATTTATCAGATTCTTACCGGCACAAAAAGCGTCAGTCGAAATAAATACATTCCACTCCGGCACGAAGCAGATTACGTGATGGATCTGGGGAGAAGAATCGGCATAACAACCGATGAATTACTTCCTGAAGTATTTTTAACAGACGAAGAACGAAAGAAGGCGAAAATTTTTTTCGAAGAGAGGGGAATTGATTTTTCCAAACCACTTGTAGGTATTAATCCTGGTTCCAAGGGCTCTTCTCCCAATTGGCCTCCGGAAAAATATGTTCAGTTAGCAGAACAGTTGGTAGATGACGTGCAACTTTTCATCAACGTCGGTCCAAAAAATTCAGGTCTTGAAAAGTATTTTTCACATCTGAACACCAGGTCTATTGTTTACGCACCGAATGACTTGCGGGAGTTAATGCAATTGGTTAGCCAACTGTCCGTTTTGATGGCGCCAAGTACCGGCACCTTGCATATAGCGGCAGCGTTACAGATACCGACTGTCGCGCTCTTTTGTCCGCTTTCTGCTTGCTCTCCGCAATTATG
>JBFMDF010000090.1:0-7504 GCA_040753935.1 Bacteroidota bacterium
GCGTGTATTTTTATTGGCGGCAAGCCATTTCACTTCAACCTGTGCTGTCATTGGCACACTCAGCGAAAATTGATACCCTGCCAACGGCGAAATAAAAACATCGGGCTGATGAAGTTGAAACAAATGGTCAACACCGAAATAGAACCATGAGCGATTCCCTGTCTGATAACTTCCCACGACTGTAACCATAGGAAAAAGTCGTTTATTATTTGAGCGAATGAAATCCCAGAAAAAATACATTCTGCTGTTTAGTGTAATTTCGGGCATCATTTGTTCTTCTGTTGTCAATCGTGTTGCCACACCGCCGTCAAGTCCAATATCCTTAAATAGCAGCGCGGTTATGTGAGCATTGGTAAAGATTGTGAGATCATCAGAATAACCTAACGCCATGCCGAGATTGAGATAAGGAGCAGGAACGGCAAATCCTTCAAGCGGAATAACTGGTCCGCCAAGCGAAACAAGAATTTCAGTTTTACCTTCCTCCAGTGTGCGAACCGGCTGTGTTACACCGCAACCGATTGCGACCAACGAAGCGAAGAGTAACAATACTTTCACACAACCTCTCGTTCTTCAGAATTGTGACGAAGAATGTGTTAGGAAAACACCGACGCAAATTTTTCCGGCACCGGCAGTAGTTTTCGTTCCTGATAGTCGAAGAATACAATACCTGTTTTTGCACGCGCAACTTCTCTTCCACTCTCACGCTCGCGGACAAGATAATAGATGTCGCATCCGAATTTCGAAAAATCTTTGACAGCTATTTGTATGCGTAGCGACTCTCCGTAGAACGCCTCAGATTTATAGACGATGGCCACGTCCGACATGATGATGCCGGCGCCTTCAATATTCAACTCCGTCCATTCGTGTTCAAGCAGCAAACGCATACGCGCTTCGTGAAGAATGGAAAGCATGGCATCGTTGCCGAGATGTCCGTTGTAATTGATATCGGTGATACGAATGAAAATTTCTGTCGTGAAGTGAAATTGTGTAGGAAGTTCTATTGTTATTCGAGGCATACATGATCGTGGAAGGTCGGCAGTACTGTCGGCCTTCCGCTACTACGACTGATGAAATTCTTGAATTGACTTTACCTTCAACTTACCTTGTTTGATGCGCTCAATTCCCTTTACCGCAGTTGCCGCCGCCGACAGTGTAGTGATAAAGGCAATCTTTTGTTGAATAGCCGCCCAACCGATTGCGTACTCGTCGTACCGTGATTCTTCCCCCAGCGGCGTGTTAATCACCATCTGCACTTCGCCATTTTTGATAGCATCAACAATATTCGGACGCCCTTCGTTGACTTTAAAGACAGGTCTTGCGTTAATCCCATGCGACTGCAGAAATCTTGCCGTTCCTTCTGTTGCAATGACATTGAAACCGAGATTGACGTAGTCTTTCACAATACTGACGGTCTCCATCGTTTTGTCATTGTTGTTCACACTGATGAAGATTGTTCCCTCTTTCGGCAGTGGATTGCCGGCGGCAAGTTGCGCCTTTGCCACCGAAGCGCCGAACGATTGGGAAATGCCCATCACTTCACCAGTCGAACGCATTTCAGGGCCAAGGAACATTTTCACTTTCGGAAATTTGTTGAACGGAAAGACTGATTCTTTTGTAGAAATGTGCTTCACCGTCCGAAAATCAAAATCCATAACACCCAGTTCTCTTAACTTCCTTCCCGCCATAACTTTTGCGGCAATTTTTGCCAACGGCAATCCGGTAGCTTTGCTCACAAACGGAACCGTGCGCGATGCGCGGGGATTCACTTCGAGAACATAGACGTTGTTATTCTTCATCGCGTACTGCACATTAATCAATCCAACAACATGCAATACTTTGGCAAGTTTTTTCGTTGTCTCAATGATCTCGTTAAGTTTGTCTTCCTTCAACATGTATGGAGGAAGAACACTCGAACTGTCTCCCGAATGAATACCTGCTTCTTCCACGTGCTCCATTACGCCGCCAATAAGCACATCATCGCCATCGGCAATGGCATCAACATCAAACTCGAATGCATCTTCCAGAAAACTGTCGATGAGAATCGGTTTTTCCGGAGAAACATCTACTGCAAGTTTCATGTACTCTTTCAGTGAGTCGGAGTTGTAGCAGATTTGCATTGCGCGTCCGCCGAGTACGTATGAAGGACGAACAAGCACCGGATAACCGATTTGTTCGGCAACAAGCACGGCATCTTTCACAGAATACGCCGTACCGAATTTCGGATGAGCAATGGCATGGGTGCGAAGCAGTTCGCCAAACCGCTGACGGTCTTCGGCAAGGTCAATCCCTTCGGTTGAAGTACCGAGGATCTTCACACCGTTGGATTCAAGCGCTTTCGCAATTTTCAGTGGTGTTTGTCCGCCGAAACTGACGATGATACCTTCGGGTTGTTCAAACTCGCAGATGTTCAGTACATCTTCAACTGTCAACGGTTCGAAATACAGCTTATCCGTCGTGTCATAATCGGTAGAAACCGTCTCGGGGTTGCAGTTGACCATAATTGTTTCATAGCCTTCTTCACGAAGCGCCATAACACCATGCACACAACAGTAATCAAATTCAATTCCTTGACCAATACGATTGGGTCCGCCGCCGAGAATAATCACTTTCTTTTTGTTTGACCGAACCGATTCGTTTTCCTGATCGTACGTTGAGTAGTGATATGGTGTATGTGCCTCAAATTCCGCAGCGCAGGTATCTACTGTTTTGAAAACAGGCGTGACGCCGAGTTTTTTTCGTATTTGACGAACAACTCTCTCTTCCGTTTTCCACAAGAACGCAAGTTGACGATCGGAGAAGCCATACTGTTTGGCTTTGTCAATCATTGCTCTTGTCACAGACGAAGGGTTTACCCTCTTCAATTCTGTTTCATAATCAACTATTTGCTTGATGTTATAGAGAAACCATGGATCGATCTTCGTTAACTCATACACATCATCAATAGAAAGACCGAGTTGAAAGGCGTATCTGATGTAGAAAATGTTATCCGGTTTCGGTTTCCGCAGACGCTCTTTAACTTTCCGAGTCCAATCGAGTTTCTGCTTGTCACTCAACGTTTCCAATTCGAACAAATCTTTCCCATCGGCGCCAAGCCCAGCGCGTCCTTGTTCAAGGGAGCGCAACGCTTTCTGCAATGCCTCTTTGAAGGTACGGCCGAACGACATTGCTTCGCCGACAGATTTCATTTGCACGCCGAGCGATTCATCGACACCTTTGAATTTTTCAAAATCCCACCGCGGAATTTTAACCACGGTGTAATCAATGGTCGGTTCAAACGAAGCGGGAGTGAGCTTGGTGATATCGTTGGGAATTTCATCGAGCGTGTAGCCGACAGCAAGTTTTGCAGCTATCTTTGCGATCGGAAATCCGGTTGCTTTTGAAGCCAGCGCCGAACTACGGGAGACGCGCGGATTCATTTCGATGACATACATCTTCCCGTTGTCGGGATTAACGGCAAATTGTACGTTCGAACCGCCGGTATCGACACCGATTGCCCGCATCACTTTCAACGCCGCATCACGCATGTATTGGTATTCTTTGTCCGTCAAGGTTTGCGCCGGAGCAACGGTAATTGAATCTCCGGTGTGAACGCCCATCGGGTCAACATTCTCAATAGAACAAATGATCACAACATTATCTTTCGTATCGCGCATAACTTCCAATTCGTATTCTTTCCACCCAAGCACAGATTCTTCCACCAGCACTTCGTGAATTGGACTGTTCGTCAACCCATGTTCAACGAGTGACTTCAACTCTTCAATGTTGTACGCAATGCCGCCGCCTGTTCCGCCCAGTGTGAATGAAGGACGAATGATGATTGGAAACCTGCCGATGCCGTGCGCTACTTTCAACGCTTCTTCAACAGAGTACACAAATCCGCCGTGCGGCATTTCCAATCCGACTTCCGTCATCACTTTTTTGAACAACCGTCTGTCTTCTGCTTTTTTAATGGCGGAAAGATTCGCACCTATCAATTCCACGTTATATTTTTCCAATATACCTCGTTCTGCAAGTGCAACCGCGGTGTTGAGCGCCGTCTGACCTCCCATCGTCGGCAAGATTGCATCCGGACGTTCTTTCTCGATGATCATCTCTACAAATTCCGGAGTAATCGGTTCTATGTACGTGGCGTCGGCAAGTTCAGGATCCGTCATGATGGTGGCGGGATTGCTGTTGACGAGGATAATGCGGTATCCTTCTTCACGCAACACTTTGCACGCCTGCGTTCCGGAGTAATCAAACTCACACGCTTGGCCAATAACAATTGGTCCGGAGCCTATGATAAGAATAGATTGAATGTCGGTTCGTTTGGGCACAACTAATTCCTTTATTCAGATTTTCCACATCCTAAAGATGCGGAAAATTTCCCAGTCTGTATACATACACAAAAACCTCCACGTGAAATGTTTACCGGGAGGTTTCTGATTGTTGCTGAAACAAAATACAAAAAAAGTTGATTCGTTACAAGGTAATGTCTCAAATTGAAAGCAATGTCGTGACACGTCTTTGTGATGAAAAAAAGACATTCATGCGCCATCATTCGACTTCGCTCATGATGGCTGTTGATTTTATATTCTCAAATGAGAAACTACCCGTTATTATAATTGCTTTGTTTCCTTTTCTATTGTGCCGCTTCCGTTGCTAACTTCGCCCGCAGGTTGTAAAAGTACCTGAACGTTAGCATCACTACACCAAGCGCCATTGCTAATAAAATCACATCGGTCACGACCAGCGTCCAGCTTTGAAAATTAATGTAGCGTCCGAGTAAAATCACCAACGCAGTCACTGTGGTAGCCAGCATAAATGCGGCGGGAACTGCTGTGAACCAATATGAGCGGGCTTTTTGCGCCAGCCACGCGGTTATTGCAATCATCGTCAACGCGGCAAGTAATTGATTAGCCGCACCAAAGATGGGCCAAATCTTTAAATATGCGTTGGAAAATGTCAGCGTCAGAAATCCTGCCACAACAAGAAAACTGTTGAACACCCTGCTCTTTAAGATTACCGGAGGATTGTTGAATAGTGTCATCCACAACTCTTCAAACAAGTAGCGTGATAAACGGACCAGCGCATCAATGGTAGTTACCAAAAATCCTTCGAGCAGCAAAATTCCCCAGATGGTACCTAACACCACCGGTAAACCAAAAGCATGGTGAAGAATATTTCCAAGACCTAACGCAAATGCCAACGGTGCATTGCTACCACCGTGCACAGGGTAGACAAGAGATTTGTATTTTTCAAAATCCAAACCGCCGGAAATGATAAGAATGACTGACAAAGCAAGCAGTCCTTCCAACAACATTCCGCCGTAGCCAATGATGCGAGCATGCTTTTCGTTATCCAATTGCTTGCACGAGGTGCCGCCGCAGATCAGTCCGTGCGCACCAGACGCCGCACCACAAGCAATGGTGATAAACAAAAAGGGCCACAGCAACCCTAAGTTTGGTGCATTCATTGCTTCATCAAGATTCATGGTAGGAATGTTGATGACGGCTCCATTCATCCCTGCAACAATAACACCGATAACCATTGATGCAAGGCCGAGATAAAGAATTTGCGCATTCACAAAATCACGCGGCTGCAGAATTATCCACACCGGAATCCACGAGGCAAAAAAAACGTAACACGTAATTGCGATAATCCATGTTGTCGGCGAGAAGGTAATCGGGAAATAATAACCGAACACAATGGAACCAAACGACACGGCGAACGCAAAGAATGTAACAAACCATAAGTTCATTCGCTTTTTGTAAATCATCCATCCAATGATCGGTGCCAGAACAGTCATAACGATAACTGAAGCCGAGGCTACTCCCCCAATTTGAATTTTCAACGCGCCGCCTTGCTCCATCATGTGCAGTCCGCCAGCACTACCGGCAGTAATATTCACTTCATCCGGCGGAAGTGCAGAAGTTAAGGCAATAGCGGTGAGTTGAAGGAATGCCGCAATCACTAACAGACAAAGCAGTATGGCAAATGAGACGTAAAAGATAAACCCTGTCTTCCCCAACGTCTTCCGTGCTACTTCAGCAACAGATTTTCCTCCTTCACGCACTGCAATGAAGAGCGACGTAAAATCATGCATCGCTCCGATTAATACAACACCAAAAATAATCCAAAACCAAGCAGGTAAAAATCCATAGTAAAGAGCAAGCGTTGGCCCGACAATAGGACCTGCCGCCGCAATTGCGGCGAAGTGATGTCCGAACAAGACAAGCGGTTTGGTTGGCACATAATCCACACCGTCATTAATCGTATGCGCAGGTGTCGGACGGTTGGAATCGGGTTGAAGAACTTTAGTGATATAGTAACTGTAGAAACGATATCCGATGGCAAGGATGACTCCTGAACCGAGCATAACAAGTGCAATGTTCATGAACTTCTCCTGGAAAGTGGAAAGAAGAATATTGATGGCTAAATGTAAAAGAAAGAAAGACAGTTCTCAAGAGATGAAAATAAAAAACCTCACAGAGAAAGTTTCCGTGAGGTTTGTTTCAAAAGAGTGATATGCTTCTTATTTCAGCACCATCAGTTTCTTCACCTGAACATTAGCGCCCATGACCAATTTATACAGATACATTCCAGAGGACAGATGCGAAGCATTGAACTGAACAGAGTGTCTGCCTGCTTCCTGCTTCTGATGCACCAACGTTGCCACTTCTTTTCCAAGAAGATCATACACTTTCAGCGAAACCATTCCTTCCGCAGGTATTGCATACGATATCGTGGTCACAGGATTAAATGGGTTGGGATAATTTTGTTTTAATTCGAAAACTGATGGTACACCTGTGATTGGCTCAACTTCAGGTGTTGAGGTAATTCCGCTGAACCAATTCAACACAGCCGTCATCGCCTGCCCTTTCGAATTTGCCCCGGCAGCGCTATCGTTAATTGCTTCAAAACCAAATGCCCAGAAAACAACTTTCCCTCCTGATGGATGCTGCCACCACACACCGGCGTACGCTGTTCCGCTCGTGCTGTTCCATATAAAAGATGGATTCGATTGTGTTGTATCAACCAGCAATTCATCCGGTGAGGTTTGATTTTTTGCTCCATTCCCTCCGGCAACATTTAACAATTTGAGTTGACCGCCAAAGTGATCGCCACTTCGCCCGTACGCCGACCTACCGATTAACACATTCTTGCTCCACACAGCATGTAACAACGACTCACTGTACGAACTGTTTCTCTTCTTAAAATCTTCGGCAATGTTTTGACCAGTCAGAAACAGTTTGCCACCGCTAGCAACAAACGATTGTAATTGTCCGGCGAGAGTGTCGGGAATAATGTTTGTCGTTGCACGACCGGAAAATACGATTGCAACATCGCGAAACGGAAATTGCGCCGTTGATAATGTTTTTCCCTGAGCGCTCACGGTCTCGTAGTATTTCGATTGAGAAGTCAACGTTTGTTCGTAGTATTGCGCAATATTATCGGTAACGGCTGTATCCAAATTCATCAGAAGAATCTTCGGATATCCGATAAACATCGGCATTGAGTACTC
>JBFMDF010000091.1:0-7450 GCA_040753935.1 Bacteroidota bacterium
GGATGTGAATGAAAGTATTTTGAGATGTTGATGCTCAACTTCTGCGGGGAGGTTATTTCTCATACCGTTAGTAACTGTACAGGGATTTATTTATGAAGGCATTACAAATATACGGCTTTATTTTTTCAAAGCAAGAGTTTTTTTGGTCCGATTTGTTGCGAATGAACGGGTTTTTGTTTAACATTGCACTAACATCATAAAGAGGGAGTCCCCGGTAAGGTGGGCTTCCCTGAAAAATACGAGGCAGATATGAAATCCATCGGTATAAAAAAACTCTATTATTCCATCAGCGAAGTAGCGAAAATCACCGATTTGGAGCAGTACGTTCTGCGCTATTGGGAATCTGAGTTTGAACAACTGAAACCACAAAAAAATAGGGCGGGGAACAGAGTTTATACGAACAAGGATATCAAACTCATCCTCCACATTAAAAAGTTATTGCGCGAGGAACGCTATACTATTGAAGGAGCAAAGCAAGTCCTCCAATCATGGCAGGCAGATGATGCTGGAGAGCAGACAGTGTTACCATTTGGCGAAACTTCTGCAGAAAGCCCGACACCAGTGTTGCAGCAGCCGATTACCAAAATTACCGATCCAAAATTAAAAGAGGATTTGAAAGAAGTGAAAGCAGTGTTGGAAGAAGTGCTGGAGAAGTTACAATAAGGGTAAGACGAAGGGAATAAAGAAAAGTCTCTGCGATATCCGGAGACTTTTTTTGTTTAAGGTAAAATTTTCACGAGGGTTGGATTCTTCTTTTCTTTTTGATAAATTTGTTCGAGTTCGGAACGTGGCGCAGCCCGGCTAGCGCACTACCTTGGGGTGGTAGGGGTCGCGGGTTCGAATCCCGCCGTTCCGACAACAACCAAGACTCGAAGTGCTCGAGTCTTTTTCATTTACACACACAATTACCGCACAACATCACTCATGAAAAAACTTCTTGTGCTTACCGTCGTATTGTTTTTCTCACCACCTCTTTTCTCTCAACTGGAAACTGCACAGAAATTAATTGTCGCCGTTGCCGATGACTGGAACGACAGCACGGGAACAATGTACTTGTTTGACAGATTGCCGGCAGGTTGGAAAAGTATTGGAGCGCCGTGGAGTATTTCCTTTGGCCGCAAGGGACTTGCGTGGGGAGTTGGATTACACACAACGCCGGTTGGTGAAGTGATGAAAACAGAAGGTGATCTGCGTTCACCGGCCGGAATTTTTGAACTTGGCGCGTTGTACGGCCTTGCCGATTCTGCCCCGGAAGGCGTGCGGTATCCCTATCAGAAAATTACTGCGCTCACACGCTGTGTTGACGATACACAGTCAACGATGTACAATATGATAGCTGAGGAAGATTCAACAACCAAAGATTGGCAAAGTGACGAAGAGATGGGGAAGGTTGACCCCGATTATCGGTTTGTGTTGGTGATACGTCATAATCCGAACAATGAACGAGGAAAGGGAAGTTGTATTTTCCTCCATATCAACAACATTCCCACTTCCGGCTGTACAGCAATGGATGAACCGACGATGTTTACACTTCTACGCTGGCTTGACCCTGACAAACGAACGTTGTTCGTGCAGTTGCCGCGTAGTGCATACACTATCTTTCGTCAGCAATGGCAACTTCCTCCACTGAACTGAGTGAGCGGTATCTATGAAAAAAACTCGCATCATTTTCGGAATTGTCTTTGTGTTTATCGTGCTCTCCGTTGTCGGATTTTTCGCGCTGAAGTACCTCGTGACAAAATCTTTTCCAACGTATGACGGCGAACTTCATTTGCAGGGATTGCACAACCCCGTCACCATCTATCGTGATGAATTTGGTGTTCCTCACATTGTTGCTGAAAATGAGCACGATGCTTTTTTTGCACAAGGATTTGTTCACGCTCAAGATCGACTGTGGCAAATGGATCTTGCGCGTCGCGCCGGCGAGGGGCGACTGTCGGAAATTTTAGGAACACGCACAATTAAGTTCGACAAACTGTTGAAAACCATCGGATTCAAACGTATTGCCGAACAACTGGAAAAACAGATCAGTCCAAAATCGAGGGAAATTCTTCAAGCCTATGCTGACGGTGTGAACACCTGCATTCGACTGCAGAAAGGAAAATATCCCATTGAATTCGATATGCTCAACTACGAACCAGAGGTATGGAAACCCGTCCACAGTTTAATGATTGCACGGTTGATGGCGTGGGAGTTGAATATCTCGTGGCATGTCGATGTTGTTCTTGGCGAACTCGTTGCACGGTTTGGAGAGGAAAAAGCCAAAGAAGTATTTCCGACTTATCCTGAAAACGCTCCGGTCATTGTTACTCATTCGTTCAATGTTCATGATCTTGAACCACTGCAACGGTTTGCAACTCTTCACCAACAATTCAAACAATTTTTTGGCACAACAGGAACGCACATTGGCAGTAATGCATGGGCTGTTTCATCGGCAAAATCTGCCAGCGGAGCCGCGATGCTTGCCAACGATCCGCACCTCGGATTGAGTCAGCCAGCCAAGTGGTATGAAATTCATCTCAGCGCGGGAGCGTTCAATGTTGTTGGTGTTTCACTTCCGGGCACGCCGTTGGTCATCATCGGTCATAACAGCAACATAGCATGGGGCTTGACCAATGTGATGGCAGATGATGCCGATTTTTATCTCGAGAAAGCAGATTCGCTTGGGGCTGATCGCTACTACTATCGCAATGAGTGGAAAGAAATGGAGATTATTCACGATACTATTGTAGTGAAAGATTCGGCATCTGTTCCAATTACAATTAAAAAAACGTTGCACGGACCTGCCATTAACGAAATTTATCCGCTCGATCATTTCGCTTCATCAAATCTCATTACAATGAGATGGACGGGGTTCGAGATGAGCGACGAACTATTGGGAATTTACCGGGTGAATGCCGCCAGCGATTGGCAAAGTTTTCTCAATGGAGTTCGGGAATTTTCCGTTCCCGGACAGAATTTTGTGTATGCCGATGCGAAAGGAAATATCGGCTTCAAACCTGGTGTTCGTTTGCCGAAACGAAACTACAATAACCCCACGCTTCCCGTTCCCGGATGGACAGGTGAATATGAATGGAGCGGATTTATTTCATTCGACGATTTGCCGCAGTTGTTTAACCCTCCGGAGGGATTTGTAGCAACAGCGAACAATAAAACGTCGAATAGCGTAGCATACCATATTTCCAATCTGTGGGAACCGCCGTCACGCATCCAGCGCATTCGTGAAGTACTGCAATCGAAAACTACTCTCGATATAGCCGACTTCAAACAACTTCAAAACGACTACTATTCACACTTTGCACACGATGTGACGCCGTTTATTGTAAATGCCTATCGCACGACACCTGTTCATGATCAGCGTCTGGAAACGGTATTGAATTACTTTCAGAATTGGAATTACCAGTATTCAAAGGATGATGTGCCGACAACCATTTTTGAAACTTTCTTCAATCATCTTCTAAGAAATACCTATCTGGATGAAATGGGGGAGAATCTGTTCCACCAATACATCTTTTTGGCAAATGTGCCGTACAGAGTTACCATGACGTTGTTGAACGACTCTACGTCACAGTGGTTTGATAACACAGCAACGGAACAGAGAGAAACCCGCGACGACATTATCCGGAAGAGTCTTCAGGATGCCATCACCGATCTATCGAATCGATTGGGTAACGATGTGAGGGAGTGGCGATGGGGAAGAGTGCACACGTTGACGCTGCGCCATCCTTTTGGCGGGATAAAAGTGCTGGAGTCAATTTTCAACATTGGACCGATGGAAGTCGGCGGCTCGGGTACAACGGTAAACAACGGCGAATACCATTTCACGTTACCGTATGAGATGACGCTTGGTCCTTCGATGAGGAAAATTGTTGACTTTGCAAACATCAACGACGCGTTGTCGGTGCTTCCGTCGGGACAATCTGGCCAGCCGCTGCATCCTCACTATGCCGATCAAACGCCGCTGTGGAACAACGGCGAGTATCATCTCTTGCCAATTGACAGGAGTGTGGTTGAACAACAATCGAAAAATATTTTGTATCTTACACCTGAGGAGTGACTATACAGTAGTGCTTGTCCGGTAGTTTGTCGCCATACCAACATCCGGAGAAAGGAATTTCATTCAACGCAATATTTTTTGTCTATGCCGAATCCTGTACGTAAATATGGAAGAACAAAGATTGTTTGCACATTAGGACCTGCCTCGTCGTCGGTAGAAACACTAGTGAAGATGATTGAAGCGGGAATGGATGTCGCACGGTTAAATTTTTCGCACGGTTCACATCAGGATCATCTTGAAATGATGAACAAGGTTCGGATTGCCGCTGAACAGACCGGTGAACCAGTTGCCATTTTACTCGATTTGCAGGGACCCAAAATTCGGACAGGAAAAGTGAAAGAGCCGATGATGTTGACCAAGGGAGAGCGATTGGTGATTACTATTGACGACATCGTGGGAGAGAATCATCGGGTGTCAACAACGTATCAACATCTTCCGCATGATGTAAAAGCGGGCGATACTATTCTCATGGATGACGGGTTACTGCAGTTAAAGGTTCTTGAGTCTACAGACCGCGAAGTGACGACTGAAGTTGTGTACGGCGGTCTGTTGAAAAGTAACAAAGGAATCAACCTTCCGGGCGTTGCTGTCAGCGCCCCTTCGTTGACGGAAAAGGATAAAGAAGACCTGCTCTTCGGCATTGCCAATGATATTGACTACGTTGCTCTGTCGTTTGTGCGCACTGCTGCGGATGTGGTGCATCTTCGGAACTTTATCATTGCGCATATCGACAAACGGAAGAAACTTCCGATTATTGCCAAAATTGAAAAGAATGAAGCGTTGAAAAATATCGATGACATTATTCGCGAGGCTGACGGCATTATGGTAGCGCGGGGCGACCTTGGAGTGGAATGTAAAACCGAAGAAGTGCCGTTGGCGCAGAAAATGATTGCGCGTAAAGCAAACGCCGCCGGCAAACCTGTTATCATCGCAACGCAAATGCTTGACTCAATGATTGAAAATCCGCGACCGACACGCGCCGAAGCGAACGATGTTGCCAATGCTGTGCTCGACGGTGCCGACGCCGTAATGCTCAGCGGCGAAACATCGGTCGGAAAGTATCCGGTCATCGTCGTACAAACAATGGATACCATTATCAGACGTATCGAAACCGAAGGGCGTGACAAACTTGATCTTGAAGATGAAATAGCGAGTGAACAGGAAGCGGTATTTAAAGCGCTCGGACGTTCGGCGTGTGTGTTGGCGAAGCAGATTAATGCGGCGGCAATTATTTCCTTCAGCCGGTCGGGAGCAACCGTTAAACATATTTCGCGGTACCGTCCGAACGCGCAAATTATCGCCATCGTCGATCGGGAACGAATTCAGCGAAGAATGAATTTAATCTGGGGAGTTCGATCGCTCTTAATAAAGAACTACGATGCCGGCGATACCGATACCACCATTGC
Source organism: Bacteroidota bacterium (assembly GCA_040753935.1). Taxonomy (GTDB): domain Bacteria; phylum Bacteroidota; class Ignavibacteria; order UBA10030; family UBA8401; genus SpSt-333. The sequence continues at coordinate 5,464 of JBFMDF010000091.1, forward strand.
GCGTGTCAATCAGAAATTGGTTGAGTTGGGATATTTGAAACCGGGAGATTACGTGGTAATTACAGCGGGAATTCCGCTCATGTCGCGCAACTCGACAAATATGATTAAGGTAGAGAAAATTGCGTGAAGGAATTTGGTGATTGAGCGTATCACACAATCACCAACTCACTCAGTCATACAATACTTACAGTCCGCTTTCCGAAATATAATCGTTGATATCGTAGCGAATGTTTTCCTCGTTCCGTTCTGCTTCTTCCATTTTCTTCTTGAGCAAAATCGGAATGGCAATAACGCCTGCCACAATCGCCGTCCACTTTATCACATTCAGTAATCTTTTCATAACGCCAATCGTACAATACAGTTGTGAGTAGTTGTGCTGTGAATTATGCTGTTGGCAATAAAATAGCAAAAATTTTGGAAAGTTGTGCGTTACATCAACAGAATGAAAAAAAATTAACCGATGAGGATAGAGGCGACTCATCGTAATGATGAGTCGCATCTTGAATGCTTACAGGTAGTACTTCCGCACATATTCCGCCACCATGCGGTGGGTATTATACTGCGGAACAAGTGTGGCAATGGCACGGCGCATTCGTTTAATCCATTTTCGTGGAATGTTATGTGCATCGCGTTCATAAAATTCCGGGATAATCTGCTCACTCAGTATCCGGTAAAGATTCTCCGCATCGTGCACATCCTGCGTCTGTGCATCGGCCGGTTGTTCATCGCCGCCAATAGACCAGCCGTTTGAGCCGTCGTATGCTTCTCGCCACCAGCCATCCATCACGGAGCAATTCAAGCCGCCGTTGATGGTTATTTTTTGCCCGCTCGTGCCGCTGGCTTCTAACGGTCTGCGAGGATTATTCAACCACACATCGGCGCCGGAGATGAGGTACCGAGCAACATTCATGTCATAGTTTTCTAAAAAGACTACCTTGCCGAAGAGATTCGGATGTTTGGTAAACTCGATAATTTTCTGAATATACTTTTTCCCTTCGTCATCGCGTGGGTGCGCTTTGCCGGCGAAGATGATCTGCACGGGTCGGTCGTGGTTGTTGAACAGTGAAAGAATTTTCTCAAAGTGTGTAAAGATCAAAGGCGCGCGTTTGTAGGTAGCAAATCGTCGGGCAAAACAAATTGTCAGGGCGTCTGGATTGAGAACGGAGTCAAATACGGCGGCGCCGTTGCTGTAACGCGAATGTTGTTCACGCAGTCTGAACCGGGCAAACTCAATCAATTTTCTGCGCAGGGTGTAGCGTAACGCCCACAATTCTTCGTCAGATACTTTTTTTGGATCAACCGCTTTCTGCCAGAATTTTGGTTCAAGGAAATGGTTGTGCCAATCATCTCCCAGTTTGTGTTTCCAAAAGTAGTGAGTTCTTTCGTGCAGCCAACTGCCAACATGAACGCCGTTGGTGATGTAGCCAATCGGCACCTCTTTTTCATCTTTTGCTTCGTAGAGCATTTTCCACATTTCGCGGCTTACATGTCCATGTAATTCGCTTACTCCGTTAGCCGCGTGGGACATGCGGAGCGCTAACACCGTCATGCAGAACGGGTCGTTCACATTTCCTTTGTGTTCGCGTCCAAGTTCCATCAACTCGTCCATCGTCATGTTTAAACTGCGAACTTTGCTTTCAAAGACGAACGTCATTAAATCTCTGTTAAAGCGATCATGGCCGGCGGGAACAGGAGTATGCGTTGTGAAGATACATTCATTGATAACATGCTTTATGGCTTTTTCTTTCGCTACCCCTTTTTCAATTTCTTCGCGGAGCAATTCTAGCGTGAGAAATGCCGAGTGCCCTTCATTCATGTGAAACACATGCGGTTTGATGCCCATTGCCCGCAACATTCGTACGCCGCCAATACCGAGTACCAGTTCCTGTGCAATACGTGTGGTGGCATCGCCGCCGTACACATGTGCGGTGATGTCGCGGTACCGCTCTTCATTTTCCGGAAGATTGGTGTCGAGTAGAAGAATGGT
>JBFMDF010000092.1:0-7430 GCA_040753935.1 Bacteroidota bacterium
GAATACTGAGCTGAAAGGAGGAACGGGATAAAAAATATACCTTTTACTATTGAAGGTCTCATTCATGCCAGATGATCAACAGTAAAAAGTTACGGTAAACCTCCCTGAGATGAAAATAAAAAAGTCATCCGTTATCGAATGACTTAAAGAATTGGTTGTGCCGAAAGTCGGAGTCGAACCGACACTCCTTTAAAGGGAACTGGATTTTGAGTCCAGCGCGTCTGCCAATTCCGCCATTTCGGCATCGCTGGTACAAATATAAAAAAAGTACGCTCTGTTTCCAAATCAATTTTCAGTCCGTTTGTACAGATATGCTGAATTCAATTTTTGACTTGTCACCCCATCGTGCAGAGTAAACATTGCATTGCTCCAAATAGCCGCGCTGCCGTATTCTCCTCGCTTGTTGATTGCATAGAATGTAACGTTGAAGTTCGGTTTGCCGTCCTCTTTCAACAGCCGTTTCATCTTTGTGTGCTCTGCAACGCGCTTGCATGCCATCAAACATGCCTCTTCGGGAGATTTTCCCTGTCCCATCCATTCTACAATCATAACAGAATTACAACTTACTAAATTTGCTTCGCCTCGTCCGGTAGATCCGGCAGCTCCAATTTCATTATCTACATACAACCCGGCACCGATAATCGGGGAGTCACCGACGCGTCCGGCAATTTTATATGACAAGCCGCTTGTGGTTGTAACGCCGGAAAGGTTGCCATTAAGATCTTTTGCCAGGCAATTGATTGTGCCGTATGTTTGCATCACCTCATCAAACTTTGCACCGATATCTTTGTCGTTGACGCCGTGCGGTGGAAGATAGTCATCTTGCGTAGAAAGATTTTCTTTCCATTTCACCCACATCTCCCGTGCTTCATCGGTCAACAGATTCTCTTCCTTGAATCCGTGCATCTTTGCAAATTTCAACGCCCCCTCACCAACAAGCAGAACATGATCCGTCCGTTCCATAACAACCCTGGCGACTTTGGAGGGATTTTTGATATTTCGTAACGATGCGACAGCACCACACCTGTGTGTCGGTCCGTGCATAACTGAGGCATCAAGTTCAACGATTCCATCTTCATTCGGCAAGCCGCCGTATCCAACAGACATGTCATTCGGATCGTCTTCAATAATATTGACACCTGCAATGACGGCATCAAGCGCATCTTTTCCGTCATTGATCATTGTCATCGCTTTGGATACGGCAGAGAGTCCGTTCACACTTGCAATAACGACGCTTTTACGCACTTCAGATTTCTTTTGAATTGGTTCTGCCTTCGTATAATCCGGAATAAGAAACGATCCAAGACCTGCAAGAGCCGATCCCTTCACAAAACGTCTGCGCGAAATAGTCTGCTTCATATTTTCCTTTGAAGTACTGCGGACATATGTTTGACATCCAGCAGTCTGTGAATTGCTATTTGACAATCAGCATTTTCTTAACACTTGTAAATGATCCGGCGGATAGTTTGTAGTAATACACGCCGCTCGCCAAATGGGAAGCATCAACATGTATGCGATATGTTCCCGGCTCCTTCAACTCGCTAACAGGAGAACCCACTTCTCTCCCGATAGTGTCAAAAATTTTTAGAGTAACAAATGAGACTGAAGGAATCGAATATTGAATCACCGTAACCGGATTGAACGGATTCGGGTAATTTTGCTCTAGTGCAAATACAACCGGAACTGTTGCAAGATCGTTTGGTACATTGACTGTAAAATTGTTTGTAAAAATCTCAATGTTGTCGATATATGCACCATCTTTATTTTCATTGGTTGCATCAGCCTTTAATCTAAATCGAATGCTCACGGACGAATTTCCGGCACCGGTAAACGAATTCAATGATAGTACATCGGTTCCCCAAAACAGGCTGGCCCCGTTCAGTTTTTTAAGAGAAGTCCAATTCGTTCCATCTGGTGAAACTTCGAAGTACAGCGTATCGGAGACATCGATAACAAACTTGCGATCGTACTTTACGGTAGCAGAACTGAAAGGTGAAAGATCCATATTTGTTTTGAGAGATAATATACGCTCTGAGTTCGGCTGGTAATTTGAATCTGGACTGTCTGTTATCGAATAAAGACCCGACTTTTTTTGTTTGTCTGTATAAGCCCACAATCCCAAATTCCATTTACCGGATAGAGGATTTTCGAAATTATCAATCACTTCTTTTCCGATTGTAAACTGCTTTGTTCCAGTTACAGGATATCTCGCTGTATTTTTTGCGGCAGAGTTATCTGAGGCAACAATGTAGTAATTGATAATATCACCTGAAGTAAGTGCCGATGAGGGTACAATTGAACCCAGATATGATGAAGCGCTAAATTTTGTCATTGGTGCAGTCTGTTCTACTCCACTGTTATTCACCATATACTTTATCTGAACAGAGGTCGTATCAACGTCAATATCATCGCTCACGGCAACAGACATTGAGTATGGTCCCGTGACTTTTATTGAATTTCCGATTGTGTCTCCTACACTGATCGTAGGTTTCACCGTATCCGGACCGACATAAAATGAATGAGAAAGGAACGGAAGATATCCGCCTGAATTTTTAGCAAGAACAAAATATTCAATAATACCATCTACACTCTGCGCTGGAATTGACGCTGTATACTTGTCGCCACTTAAGGTCATTGCGATTTTTTTATAGGGGAAACTTCCGTCATTATCCCAATACAAATCAACAGACTGTAAAGTCGATTTCGAATTGATTGCCGCCGAAACCGGATAGGGGTTCACTTTGTTTTCAGTATTTTTTCGTTTATCAACAACCATATCGTACTCAAACAGCCATTTTAGTATTCTTTCCATTACGATCTCTCTTTTTGCACTTTCTGTAATGGATTCAAAACCGCCAAAAGCAAAGTAAAGCAACTTATACATTCCGGCGTATTTTACAGCCCCTCCTCTGTTGTTGAAAGTGCCGCCAGAATATTTAAAAGAATATATTGAACCACCCACAGTGTCAACCACATCAGGATATTGCTCGGAAGCAGCCCGATCAGGCTGAGTCCGTGTTATAACAAGAGCATCACCAATTGAATCCTGTGCGACTCCATTTAAATTACTAAATGCAGCATCATCAGAGACATATTTCGCTTTCAAATATGTTTCGAAAAATGTTTTTGAACTGCCGCCAGATGCAAGGAATTCACTCCCTGTTGCATCGGCAAGATCCCATCCAATATCTTGTCCTGAAAGGAATAATCTTCCGCCGGAATTCAAGTAATCTGAAATTGCTGCACGGTCAGCAGAATCAAGGCTTGGAAATGTCCACTCGCATAACCAAATGACAGATTGATATTTCTGCAATACTCCTGCTGTAGGAGAACCTTTCTTGGTATGATCCCATACGTCATACACAGTGCCGAGTTTATTGAGTGCAGAGGTATAATATCCTTCAACATTTACTGTACCGTCATCATCATCGACAAGAAGTATTCGTGAACCTAGTGCAATTTCAAACGAGAATTGCTTTGAAAATCCTCCGGATGCGCTGAATTGCACTGTGAACGGAATTATCTGAGGTATGGCATCGCTGCTTAAAGAAATTGTAAAGTCATCGTTCAAACTTCCGCGCTGCGCACTGTCGAGATTTGAAATCCCCCGCAGCAAGCCATAATTTGAACTCGATTTTGGTATCGAAACACTCCAATGGTTACTCGAAAGAACAGCGGTAAGATTTTGCGCATCTCCCCAGTCGTTTCGTATGATTACTTTCAATGTAGCGCTCTCCCCTGCTTCCAAAACTCCATTTCCATTTCCTCCAACGGCATCATCGATCGAAAAAGAAACGAACTCAAGATTCGGTTTGGGAGGGGCGGGCGTTTCGGTCAACGCACGGTATGCATTGATCCTGCCGTAACCCAATTTCCCGACATAAGATGGATTCTTCGCATCAATGTTGTCTGCCGTGCCGGTAATTTGAAACATGACTTGAGCAGGTGACCACGATTTATTTTTCGATTTCACTAGACCGGCAAGTGCAGCAACAAAGGGTGATGCCATTGATGTTCCCTGGAATTCAACATATTGTTGATTGGAAAAAAATGAGGATGGGTGGACAACGGTGCTTAAAAATCCTTTTCTATTTCCTGAACTGAAATCGCCTCCAGGGGCTGAAATATCAACTTTTGCATTGTAAGACGAATAACTCGCACGATTGTCGTTGCTGTTTGTCGCTGCAACCGAAAGCGCCCATGGTTCTGCGCCCAACAACCCTGCAAAATCAGAATTGCTGTTCCCGGCAGAATTAACTATAACAACCCCATTTTTAAATGCATACCGTGCACCTTCGAGCACCACTTCCGAAGTACCTGAACTTTGATTACACACAGCAGCGCCGTTATCAGCGGCATATTTGTACGCTTTTGATGCATACAGAGATGACACATATCCATTGCCATCTGTTGAATGCCACCCACATCGCAGCGGCATGATTCTGCATCCCCAACCAAGCGATGAAATACCGACTCCATTATTCGTTGCTCCGGCTGCAATCCCAGAAACGTGTGTTCCATGCCCATCAAAGTCCATCGGATTATTATCTTCTGTGGTACCGTCTTCGCCGGAAATAGCATCGGATACATTTGCTACAAAATCCCAGCCGCGTGTATCGTCGATGTAGCCATTCCCGTCGTCATCAATTCCGTTTCCCTGTATCTCGTCCGCATTATTCCAAATTACTGATGCAAGATCCGGATGATCCCAATCCACACCTGAATCAATAATACCAATGAGTACGGTGGAATCTCCTTTTTGGATTTCCCACGCTGTGTCTGCTTTGACGATAGCAAGGGGATATATTTGGTTGTATAAAGGATCGTTAGGAATTACATTGAGCGGGAAATAATAATTAGGTTCTGCAAATTCGATTTGCGGTTCCAGCGCTATCTTTTGTGCAAGAACTTCAAGATCAGTCGGTGTTGAAACCTGAATTGTATAAATGCGTTCTAAATCATCTTCTCCCAACATTTTCTTCCCGGGGTTCGTTGTAAAAACCCGCTCGGGCTTCGATGCATTATATTTCGATTGGATATAAGAAAAAGCGGCAGCATGATCGATCTGTTCCTGTGCTGTTGAGACTTGTTTCAGTTTAATGACGAGGACACCCGGTTCATAACGTTCCTTCGTGCTGTTATTCTTGTTTTGTTTGGCAAATCCAAGACCGATAACTGTTCCAAGCAACATCATGAGCAGTATTCTGTGCGCTATCGACATGCATCCTCCTAAATAGGGTTAAATGACGAGCCGCTGAACGAGCAGCATAAATTATTTATCTTAATAATCAGACAAAAATACACTTTGAAAAGGTCATTTGAAACAGGAATTTTTTTCCCGTGAGTGAGATTACAATTGGTAAACTTCTCTCAACAACGTTGAGAGATGAACTACTTTTGTAGGTATTGAATATTGCCTGCATCCATACTCAATCTGCAGCAAGCACCCTGGATTGTTTGCCACCACATATTCCGCATTTGCTGTTACTACGTTCGACATCTTTCGATCAAGAATTTTCATTGAGTCGTCATACTGTACGACGTTGTAAATCCCCGCACTGCCGCAACACCAGGATGCTTCGTGAAGTTCGACATATTCAAGTCCGGGGATAGATTGCAACAATGCCCTCGGTTGCGAAAAAACTTTTTGTGAATGTACAAGATGGCAGGCATCATGGTACGTTACTTTATGTCGAAATTCACCTACTGCTGGCTTTAAACCTATATCGAAAAGAAATTCAGAAATATCTTTTACTTTCGCGGCTATTGATTTTGCTTTTTCTGAATACTCAGGGTCTTCTTGAAGATAATGACCGTATTCCTTCATCATTGCGCCACAGCCAGCAGAATTCATCACGATGGCATCAAGTTGATAGGCAGAGAATATGTCGATATTCTTCTTCGCAAGGTCCCTTGCAATATCGAAATCGCCGTTGTGTGCCTGCAATGAACCGCAGCAGACCTGATGTTTCGGAATGATCACCTCACAATCATGATGTAACAGAACTTTCACCGTATCTTCATTGATCTGTGAAAATGCAACATTCATGATACATCCGGAAAGAAAACCTACCCGGTACCTCGGTGTTTTATTCGGATGAAGTACTTCGGAATATTGTTCGTCGAAAAATCTTGAGTCGATTCGTGGTGATAATTCCTGCAGCCGTGAAAGTTTTGGCGCAAATATTTTGGCAATGCCGAGTTTCTTCACTATAGTCTCAATACCGAGATTCTGGTATATCCACAAGATTCTCGCAACAAGTTTAAGCCGCACGGGATTCGCAAGCACATTGCGAAGAAACAATTTTTTTAAAACACTTTCACCAATGGATTGCTTTTCTTGAAGACGGATTTGATTTCGCGCCGATTCAACAAGCGAGCCATACTTTACTCCTGCCGGACACGCCGTTTCACATGCCTGACAATCGAGGCAAAAGTTCATCTCAGCGATAAATCCGTCGGTCATTTCCAACTTCCCTTCGGCAACAGATTTAATAAGACGAATTCTTCCTCGTGGAGATGACTTTTCCCTGCCGGTTAACGAGTATGTCGGACATGTCGGCAAGCAGAGTCCGCAATGCATGCAGTTTGTAATGACATCGTCGTTCGGGATATCTATTCCGGCAAAGCCATTGTGTGATTGTGTCTCGTTCATGCGTCGAACACTTTTCCCGGGTTGAGAATATTGTTCGGATCCAACGCCTTCTTAATGGACCGCATCGTATCGATAGCGGCGTATCCGGTGTAGAGATGAAGAAATTTTTTCTTTGCGAGGCCGGTTCCGTGTTCGCCGGTGATGGTGCCGCCAAGTCTGATCGCTTCCTCGAATATTTCTGCGTACGCCTTCTCCGCTCTACTGATCTCATCATGCTCTCGCTCATCCGTCAAACAGGTGGGGTGAAGATTACCGTCTCCGGCATGCCCAAACGTTCCGATCAAAATATTATATTTTTTCGAAATTGATTCGATTTTTTCAAGCATCGCGGCAATCTCGCTGCGTGGTACCGTGATATCTTCGAGAATCGTGGTCGGTTTCGTACGCGCCAGTGCAGAAAATGCGGAACGCCTTGCGGTTTTCAATTTCATTGCTTCATCGGCGGTCTGGGCAATCTTCACATCGATAGCATTATTTTGCTTACAGCACTCGACAATTTTTTGTGCTTCTTCTTCGACAACAACCGGATGTCCGTCTGTTTCAAGCAAAAGTAGCGAGTCAATTTCAGTTGGTAAACCGATCTTTGCATACTGCTCGACACATCGGATGGTGGTATTATCCAAGAATTCTACAGTCGCCGGAATAATCTTATTGGCTATGATCGCAGAGACAGCATTTCCTGCATCCGATTTGGAATTGAAGTACGCAAGCATAGTCTTGCTTGCCTGCGGCTTGGGGATCAATTTCAGAAGAATTTTAGTGAAGATACCAAGTG
>JBFMDF010000093.1:0-7399 GCA_040753935.1 Bacteroidota bacterium
GCGTTCAAGGTCTTCCGCATTGTAGTACTCAATAACAATTTCGCCGCCGCCGGAGTTGTTCTTCCGAATAGTGACTTTGGTGCCAAACTTATGTCTCAGTTGGGTTTCAATGGATTGAAACATTACATCACCGCGCTGTGTTGCAGAACGCGATGCTGACGATTTCTTCGGCTTCCCCGCTTCTTTTCCTTTCACCACCTCTTCAATCTTGCGTACCGACCATCCTTCTTCAATGATTTTTGAATAAAGTTTTAACTGTTTTTTCTCATCAGCAACAGAAAGAAGCGCGCGTGCATGGCCGGGGGTAATTTTGTTATCTCGTATGCCGTGTTGAATTTTTTCCGGCAGTTTCAGCAGTCTCAGAAAGTTCGTCACCGTCGAACGATCTTTTCCCACTTTCTCTCCCACCTCATCTTGCGTCAGTTGGCATTCATCGATCAGACGCTTGAACGAAAGTGCAACTTCAATTGGATTCAAATCTTCGCGTTGCAGGTTTTCAATCAATCCCAGTTCAAGCATTTCTGCATCGCTATCCACTTTCATTACATACGCCGGAATGGTTTTCATTCCCAATTCCTGCGCGGCGCGCACACGACGTTCACCGGAGATCAGTTCGTACGTTCCGCTGACGAGCCGGCGAACCGTTATCGGCTGAATAATGCCGTTTTGCTGAATAGACTGTTTCAGTTCATCGAGAGAACGTTGATCGAAATCTAAACGAGGCTGGAATGGATTGGGAGCAATTTTCGATACCTCAATATCAATCGTTGCATTCGTTTGTCCCACATCTTTCGGAAGTGGAGCGACCGCTGCGGATTCACTCTTTTCCTGAATACGCGGAATGAGAGCGCTTAACCCTTTCCCTAATACTGATTTTGAACGAGAGTCTGTCATTCTACCATTCTATGCTGAGGCGGCGTTGCGCCGGGTTAATGACTGCCGTTGACTATTTTCTACAATTTCTTTGGCAAGGTCCATGTAGTTTTTGCTGCCGGACGATAACGCATCGTACAACAAAATCGGTTTGCCGAAACTCGGCGCTTCGCTTAACCGTACATTTCGCGCAATAATTGTTTTGAACACTTTTTCACCAAAATATTTTTTCACCTCATCAACAATCTGGTTTGAAAGACGCAGACGTGAGTCGAACATCGTCATCAACACTCCCTCAATATCTAACGAATGGTTGAAGGTTTTCTTCACCATGTTGATGGTGTTGAGTAGTTGTCCCAACCCTTCAAGCGCAAAATATTCGCACTGCACCGGAATCAATACAGAATCTGCCGCTGTCAGGGCGTTCAGTGTAATGAGGCTGAGCGATGGGGGACAATCAATAATAATGAATTCATAGTTATCGCGAATCGATATGAGTGCGGTGCGAAGTTTGCTTTCCCGCTCTTCTTCTCCAACCAACTCGACTTCCAGTCCAACCATATTAATGTGCGACGGCATAATTGAAAGAAACGGCATGGAGGTTTTTTGAATAGCTTCTGCCGCGCTCAAGCCGCCGTACATGACTTCGTAGGTGGTTCTATCAAGTCCACGACTGTCGATGCCAACACCGCTGGTCGTATTCGCTTGCGGATCAATATCAATCAGCAGCGTTTCGTGCTCTGCCGCAGCTAATGACGCGGCGAGATTGACCGCCGTGGTGGTTTTTCCCACCCCCCCTTTTTGATTGGCAACGGCAATAATTTTTCCCATCAGAAATTCTGCTTGAACAATGAAAATTTTCTTGTAACTTGCATCAATATACTTGATTTCACTCAGGGAAGCAATTCTTGGTATCCAACACAGGCATTTATGGAAAAATATTTACTTATCGGTTTAGGTGGCGGATTTGGAAGTATTTTGCGCTATCTTGTATCGCGAGCCGTGTATCATGCGGTAGGCGAAACATTCCCGTATGGAACGCTTGCCGTGAACATTATCGGTTGTCTCATCATCGGCTTGCTAATGGCGCTAATGCAAGAACGGCTAGCAGTAAATACAAACTACCGGTTCCTTCTCGTTATTGGATTGCTTGGAGGATTCACAACGTTTTCATCGTTTAGTTACGAAACGTTTGAACTGATACGGTCGGGAAGCATTTCGGCCGCAATGTTTAATGTGTTGTACAATGTTGCCGGCTGTTTGGTTGCAACGTGGTCCGGTTACACTATTGGTAAAAATATTATCTGAGGGTACTATGAGATTAATTGGAACAGGAAAATTACTCCGCGTCTTTATTGGAGAAAATGACCATTACAAAGGGAAGTTGTTATATGAGGCAATTATCTTACACGCACGTGAAAAAGGAATTGCCGGAGCAACCGTGTTGCGTGGCATTGAAGGCTATGGCGCACACAGCCATATCCACAAAACAAGTTTTATCGACCTTTCCGAAGACTTGCCAATAGTAGTAGAAATTGTAGACACTGAAGAAAAAATTGAGACTCTACTTCCGGATATTGACGCAATGATTGAAGAATCTCAGTGTGGCGCTATGGTAACGATGGAAAAGGTGGATGTGAGAAAATATACCGGGGGAAAGTAAAACTAAGAAACAGTCTAGGGTACTACACTCAACGTTGTACGTTTACTCAAACCTGTCAATCTCTGCAAATCGGTATCCCCGCAACAAATCTTCTGCATTCAGCCGTTTCCGCCCCTCCAACTGCAATTCAAGAATTTCCAACCACCCATCAGTGCAACGAACGAATATTTTTGAATTATTAACAAGTATGAAGCCGTTGTCCATATTGAAGTTAGCATTTTCAACTGAAAAATTGACAATGGAACTCCGATATATCTTTACCACCTTCCCCTGATGTGTTGTCCACGCTGTTGGGTAAGGAGAGAGGCCACGAATAAAGTCGTACACCTTTTTTGCAGGTTGATTCCAATTAATACGACACGTCTCTTTAAATATTTTTGGCGCCGGCGTTGCCAGCGAATCATCTTGCGGGTGTGGGTGGGCCTTGCCGAGTTCAATTAAGCGTACTGTTTGCAGTACAATCTCCGCTCCAATCGCCGCCAGCACATCGTGCAGTTCTCCTGCATCCATATCGTCACGAATGACCGTACGTGCCGACAGAATGATGTTTCCCGTATCAACTTTATCCTGAAGAAAAAACGTCGTTACGCCTGTCTCCTTTTCACCATTGATGATTGCCCAGTTAATCGGTGCGGCGCCGCGATATTTGGGAAGAAGTGAGGCATGAAGATTAAACGCACCTTTGGAAGGAATAGCATATACTTCTTTCGGTAAGATCCGAAAAGCGACAATAACAAAAAGAGCAGGATGAAGATTTTTCAGCGTATCGATAAACTGTTGATCGTTGAGATTTTCTGGCTGAAGAACCGGGAGGGAATATTTCACTGCTGTTTGCTTTACAGCGGTAAAACTGATCTGCTGTCCGCGTCCACGTGGTTTGTCCGGCGCCGTAACAACAGCTGAAATGTTGTACCCATGGCGAATCAGTATCTCCAGACTCGGTACAGCAAAGTCCGGCGTTCCCATAAAGACGATGTTCATATTCATACGAAACGGCTGGTGAACAACTTGTAAAGTATCTATACCTGCCTACCGAAGTCCTTTTTTTGATTTGGTGCGTGCGGCAACCACATCATATGGTGTTTCAATTTCTCCTCTGGTAATTTTCGACAATTTTGCGCGCAGCAGTGTTCGCTTTGCAGCCGTTAAGTGATCCAAAAAGAGAATGCCGTTGAGATGATCAATTTCATGCTGTAACACACGGGCAAGAATGCCGTCTGCTTCAGTTTCAATCACTTTCATGTTCACGTCATTGTAGCGTAATCGAATTTTTTCAGGACGCCACACCTTCTCCCGAATTTCGGGAATGCTCAGGCACCCTTCTTCGTATTCACTTTCTCCTTCTTCCTCCAAAATCTCCGGATTGATAACAACCAGTGGTTTTATCCCTTTTCCCGCTTCCAAATCCGAAACATCAACAACAAGAATTTGTTTTAGTTCGCCGACTTGATTTGCCGCCAACCCGATACCGTTGGCATGATGCATGGTATCAAACATATCGTGAATCAGTTTGATATCGTCATCCGTAATTTCGGTTATTTTTTTTGCTCTCTTTTTTAGAACATCGTTGCCGTATAAATACACAGGACGTGTGGACATACTACTCTTTCTATGGATTCATTTTTTCATTGGCTCATTGAATCAATACTGCAATGAGCCAAACTATTGTATTATTCTTCTCGCTTCAGTATATCTCTTTTTGTAATAGGACGAATACAATGAGGATAATGTCACTCCAAAACTCACGCTCGCATGGGCGAACATATCGTCGCCAATATAAATGCCAACATGAGACGGATTTTCACCGGTCGTATTGAAAAAAATCAAATCACCAAATTTCAAATTTTCTTTCGAGACAGGCGTTCCTAACTTCACTTGTTCTTCCGTTGAGCGTGGTAACTCTATACCCGCGCTTTCCTTAAAAATTTGCCGTGTAAATCCTGAGCAATCAATTCCCGATCTGCTTTCACCGCCGTAATCGTACGGCGTACCCATCCACGCAAGAATGGCATCCATCATTTTCTGTTTTTCAAAATTTGCGGCTGAAGAAGAAGCGTGCGGCTCGGGTTTTTTGTTTTCTTCTTTTAAGACATTTCTCTTTTCAACCGGTGCAGAAGGCGTTGCACTGCTGAAACGTTGTTTCACCTCCTGCACGTTTACTTTCCTGTCATCCTCGCGCGTCTCTTCTTCAATAACTTTCGAAGAGAATCTGACCGAACCTTTTTTCTTCTGTTCCTGTTTCGGTTCTGCTTTCTTTTCACCTGCAAAACGCGGAGAAGAAGCGCCGCAACCGATGAGTAATGAAATAACAATAACGGAGAGGATGATCTTCATTGACCACAATCTACAAAAAAAAGAGGTTTTTCTCTACGAAGGACTATAAGAACGAAGAAAAGGGAATCAATCACCAATATTCATTCAAATCGTTCTGCCGGAAACGTTTTATCAATTGCAGGTTTCACAGGAAGATTTGCCAATTTCCACCCTGTTGCAAAAACAGTTTTTGTTACTTTCAGCAGTTTATCAAAATCAATTTTGCTCACTTCATCGCTTGGTCGATGATAATCTTCGTGCAACCCGTCAAAGAAAAATACAATCGGGATTCCCTGTTTGGCGTAATTGTAATGGTCGCTTCGGTAGAATAACCTCAAGTGATCTTCAGCGTTGTCAAATTTGTAATTCAGTTTCAACTTCAACAACGAGGCATTGACATCTTCCACAAGTTTGCCAAGCGTTGTGCTCATCATGACAGAACCGATGACAAACACTTCATTGTTGGTAGAGACATTGTCATTCAGCGATCCCTCGCCAGTATCAGGTTTACTTCGCCCGATCATGTCCATATTCAATTGCGTAACAATAGAAGAAAGAGGAACGGTTGGCTGTTCAACAAAATACTTTGACCCCCACAATCCTTTCTCTTCAGCCACATGCCATACAAACAACAGCGAACGCTTCGGACGCGGACCTTTGGCAAAAGCTTCCGCCATTGCCAGCAATGCTGTTGTTCCGCTTCCATCATCATCGGCGCCGTTGTAAATGGAATCGCCGTCCACCGGCGTTCCAATACCAATGTGATCGTAATGCGCTCCAAAGGCAATGTACTCATTCTTCAACTTTTTATCCGAACCTTCTAACACGGCAACAACATTTTGGGTGTACTGAGTATCGACTAAAGTTGCAATATGCACTGTTACTTTCTTTGAGGACGCAAAATCAAAAGAAGTAAGAGAATCTGCTTGAGTGCGATTATACAACTGAGTCGTACGAACAGACTCACCAGCAAAGAGCGCTTCAACCATGGGCTGTGAAGCGGTAATAGAAACAATGTCTTGTTTTTCTTTATCGAGAAAATATGCCGGCGAAATTTCTCCATGTTCAACATAGTTTATTCTGTCTCTTTCCCATCGCGATAGCCCAAGCAATGTTGGAATCGTAATGACGCCCACGGCTCCGTTATTCTTTGCATAATTCGTCGGTGTGTCGTAATCAACTCCTCGCTTTCCGCTCAAATCGCTGAATCGAATTCCCGGTGGAAGCCCGCCGAGCACAACCATCATTTTCCCTTTAACATCGATACCGTCATACGGATTGATATTCTTCTTCCTGATGATATATCCATTTTTCACATACACCAACGGCGCTGTAAGTGTTGTAGAAACCGGCGTTGCGATAAAATCAGCACCGTAAGAAAATTGTTGACCGTTGATTTCCACTGTTGTTTGCTGTGCGTCAATACGTCGCCGCTGTAAAGCAATCCGCTGAAAGAACGAACCGCTGTCCCCTGCCGGAGTATATCCCCAGCGAGAAAGATGAGTAGCCAAAAATTTAGCGGCGATGTTCAATCCGCGCGAAGGCGTATCGCGCCCCTCAAGTTCATCCGACGCAATGAATGAGAGATAATCTCGCAGTTGTTCTTTTGTAAGGTAGTTGACATTGCCGAAATTGCTTTGCTTTTGAACAGACTTTTGAGCCAATGAAAGTGTGAGAAGTGCAATAAGCAAAAGAAGGGTACGATAAATCATGAATTCCTCAAAATAGATTTGGTGTCTGAAAAATACATCTCTAATAATTCTCTTCCAACGGTTTTATTGTGGTTGCGTAACAAACAGACGCACGGTGTGAAGATAAACTGATTCCCCCATTTTGGCGGGAATATCGGAATGACCGGCGCCGGGAATTGCGAGAAATTTTTTGGGATTGTTGGCATTGTTAAATAGCACTTTCCCATTCTTTTCTATATCAATGAACTTATCCTCCATGCCATGAAGAATCAGTACGGGAGCGTGAACAGCACGAATTTTTTCACTGTTGTTGTATTCACCTTTCATCACATAGGTACTCGGTAGATCAATCAACGTACCGCTTTGTGTGAGTGACGTTGCCGAAGCGAATGCGGCTTCGAGTATCAGTCGCCGCGGAGTACCAACATGTGCCGCCAAATGAATTGCTGCGGCACCGCCGAGTGAAAATCCATATACGGCAATGGAACTGTCGGCAAAACCCAGCGACTTTACAAACTGATATGCGGCGGTCGCATCGGAGTAAATTCCCGCTTCGCTCGGCTCTCCTTCACTCATGCCGAATCCTTGATAGTCATACACAAACACGTGAAAGCCCATTGTATAAAAAAATTCAACGCGATCCCAATAGAACTGCAAATGATCCCTGTTACCGTGATTGTAGAGAATGATTGTTGACTCAGCGCTGTCTGACGATTTCACATAGTAGCCAACAATCTTCTTCCCCTGCGATGTCAATACCACTTGCGTCCGGCTTGATTCAGGAATGACAGAAGTACGAAGCGAGTACGACGTCAGTGAATCGTTATTGAACATCGAACTATCGAGATCGAAACATCCG
>JBFMDF010000094.1:0-7397 GCA_040753935.1 Bacteroidota bacterium
TGCAAACGGTGAACAACGTAGTAACAACCTCGCCTGCCGAAGCGTTGACCGGACCTATTGCACGAGGCGATGTAGCAACAGTGACCAAACAGTTACAGGCGCTTTCAACAAAGAAATTGCATCATTTGGTCCCCTTGTATTCTGCGCTCGGTATTGAAACAGCGCGGTTGGCACGAAAAAAGACTATGACCGATCGGCGGTAACACTGCATTTCCAAAAATATCGTATGGTTGTCGATTACCACACACATAACCAATTGTGCAAACATGCTGACGGAACCTTAGAAGACTACGTTCAGCAGGCAATTAAACTTGGCTTGAAAGAGATCGGTTTGTCGGATCATTCCCCTATGCCGAATGATTGGGATATTGAAGTGCGGATGTACGAGGAGCAATTTTGGAATGAATACAAACCGACAGTGTTAGCGTTGCAAGAGAAGTACAACAATCAGATACAGGTAAAGTTTGCGCTCGAAGGCGATTTTTTCCCCGGTACGGAAACCTGGGTGAAAGATTTTTTTTCAAAAAATGAGTTTGATTACGTCATCGGTTCTGTGCATTATCTCGGTGAGTGGGGATTCGACAATCCGCTGTATGTCGGCAAGTTTGAAGAAGTAGATATTGATGAGGTGTATGTTTCATACTATGACCATATCAAACGTTCTGCAGAGTCAACATTATTCGATATTGTCGGACATTGCGATTTGGTGAAAAAGTTTGGACATCGTCCGACAAAAAATATTGAAGAAATCCTTCGCGAAACGTTCAAGGTGGTAAAAGAATCCGGGATGGCAGTAGAAATTAACACGTCGGGCTTGCGTAAACCGGTACGAGAAATATATCCGAGCGAACAGATTTTGCGTATAGTGTCGGAGTACGACATTCCCCTGACGCTTGGTTCCGATGCGCACACCCCAAGCGATGTCGGCAGAGATTTTGACCTTGCCCGGCAGTTGGTGGAAAAATACGGAAAGGGAAAAATTTCTCTGTACTCGAAACGGGAAAGAAGTGAAGTGAAAATATAATCCACGTGGCGTTCGTTGTGGACGGAAAGTATGGACAAACGCATCTACATCATAGCCGCACTTGCGGTGCTTGCCGTGGTTCTCACGATTGTCCGTGAAACCGGGATCATGCGGACAGAAACCTTTTCACTGCCGTTCACACCCAAGAAGGATATTTCCGGTGAACAAGTGTATGCAATGGCGGATACGACCTTGAGAGCGTTAGGCGTGACGGCAAAAAACATTCGTCCCATGAAAAACCGGAACGATGTGCGTGTGTTGTATCCGCAGAATTTCGACGTACTGAACTTTATCGGTGCGATTAAAGATTCACTCGATGGGTACAACGCGGATGTAGTTTCCGTTGACAACGCGAAAGAAAAAACATCCATTGTGCAAGTGAAAAGCGGCGATGTAATTCTGAAAAGTTTTATCTTCAGTAAAGAACCAGTTCAAGCGACAAAGAAAGGAGCAGTACTATCAGTACCAAAGAAACAAACTCGGTAATGGAAAAAATCGTTTCGCTGGCAAAGCGGCGCGGTTTTGTCTTTCAATCTAGCGAAATTTACGGCGGACTCAACGGTTGTTGGGATTACGGTCCTCTGGGCGTTGAGATGTTAAATAACCTCAAACAACTCTGGTGGCGTTCAATGACGTACCGCGACGACATTGAAGGAATTGATGCTGCAATCTTAATGCATCCACGGGTGTGGGAAGCTTCCGGTCACGTTTCAAACTTTACCGACCCAATGGTGGATTGTAAACAATGTAAAGCACGGTACAGGGTGGATGTGTTGCTGGAACAATCGTCCGATAAAGCATTAAAGGGAGCATTGGAAAAGTTACGGGAAAAACTTTTTTCTGATGAAAGTTATCGAAACGAGTTTCAACAACAGTTAGATCAGAGCATTCCATCGTCACAAGATAATGAATCCGGCACGGTCAAAACTATCTCCTATGAAAAATTGGATACGGCAAAAGCCGACCCCCGGCAATTTTTTTCTCAGGAATTTGTATTTCAAGAAGCGGTTAGATTAGGATTCATTCCGTGTCCCACCTGCGGCAACAAAGGCACCTTTACCGAAGCGCGTCAATTCAATCTCATGTTCAAAACATTTATCGGTCCGGTGGAAGACAGCAACAATGTCGTCTATCTTCGTCCCGAAACAGCGCAGGGAATTTTCGTCAACTTCTTGAATGTGCAGAGTGCGTCGCGCCAAAAACTGCCGTTTGGTATTGCGCAGATAGGGAAAGCATTTCGCAACGAAATCAACACAAAAAACTTTCTCTTTCGCACCCGTGAATTTGAGCAGATGGAAATGCAATACTTTGTAAAACCCGGCGAAGAAGGCAAGTGGTTTGATTACTGGCGCGAAGAACGGATGAAATGGTTTCTCGACCTCGGTATGAAGCCAGAACACCTTCAATGGCACAAACACGAAAAACTTGCGCACTATGCAACAGCGGCGGTTGATATTGAATTCAAATTCCCGTTCGGATGGGGGGAAATTGAAGGCATACACAGCCGCACCGATTTCGATTTGGGCAACCACGAAAAATATTCCGGCAAAGCGTTGCGGTACTACGACGAACAGACAAAAGAAAAATTTGTTCCGTACGTGATTGAAACTTCCGCTGGTGCGAGCCGTTCGTTGATGGCATTTCTCTGCGCGGCGTACGACGAAGAAATGGTGGAAGGCGAACTGCGCACGGTTCTTCACTTGCATCCGAAACTCGCACCGATGAAAGCGGCAATTCTTCCGTTGGTAAATCGCGACGGCATGGATGAGATTGCCCGCAAGTTGACAAAAGATGTGCAACAGTACGCCCGCGTCTTTTATGACGACAGCGGCGCAATCGGCAGACGCTATCGCCGGCAGGATGAAATTGGAACGCCATTCTGTTTTACTGTTGACTCACAAACACTGCAAGATCAAACAGTTACCGTTCGCGAGCGCGATTCAATGAAACAGGAACGGATTGCAATGAGTACGATAAAGGAATATTTATTGGAGAGGATATAAGTACAAGGTGAACACCATCTTTATCAATCCTCAACTTCACTATCTTCGCGCCGGGTGGAGAATTGCCATCTTTGTGGTGATTCTCTTTGCTTGCACACTGGCCATTGGAATGCCGGTACAATTTCTTCTTAAAGCAATACCTGAGTGGAAAATTCCTGCGGTTCAACTCTTCTTCATCTATGTTGCCCTCACCCTTGCAACATGGATAACACTGCGTTTTGTTGATAGACGACCATTTTCATCCATCGGCATTCAATTCCATAGCCGCTGGGTGAAGGAATTGTTTCAAGGAATTCTCGTCGGCGGGGGAATGATGACGGCCATTGTTGTTGTTTTTTTTGCCGGCGGAATGCTCACAATAGAATTTCGTGATGTTGGAGCACAGCAAATTGCCCTCATCTTGTTGAACAGTGCGTCGTTGTATATCATCGTCGGATACGGCGAAGAACTATTGTTCCGCGGCTACATTCTCCAGATTCTTGCCGAAGGAACTAACAGAACGATTGCAGCACTAACAGTTTCCATTCTCTTTGCCTTTGCCCATGCAAGGAACCCTAACGTTTCGTTGTTTGCGCTGATCAATATTGCATTGGCGGGCATTTGGCTGTCGGTTGCTTACTTTAAAACGAATTCACTTTGGCTGCCAATTGGGTTGCACATCTCGTGGAATTTCTTTCAAGGATGTGTGTACTCGCTTCCCGTAAGTGGAACAACTTCGTTGCAAGAACAAATTGGCACAGCAACTATCAATGGACCCGAATGGCTTACCGGCGGTACATTTGGTCCAGAAGGGGGCGCGCTTGCCACAGTGGTACTGATAGCGGCGACAGCGGCGATACTTAAGGTAGAGTGGTTCAAACCGGCAGAAAATGTGTGGCTCTATACGCAGTGGAAAACCGAACGTTTACAGCAACATGCACTCCCAACACAAGAACAGGTGCTGTGAAAACCGTGAAGATACTGCAACGCGTACTTCCTCTTTGTCTTCTTACTTCCATTTCGTATTCTCAGTGGCTGACGACTCCGGATTTTGATGAACACGCCCAGCGCGGGATTTTCAGCGTGTATAATTTGGAGTTCGAACAAGCAGAAAAAGAATTCAACTATCTTGCGGCGCGCTATCCCTCTCATCCCGCCGGAAAATTTTTTTTAGGAATGATTGAATGGTGGCAGATTCTCATTAATATTGATGATGAGTCACGCGACGAGATATTCATTCGCAAAATGGATGATGTGATAGCTCTGTGTGACAGTCTTTTGGAGGTAAACGATAATGATGTTGGTGCGTTGTTCTTCAAAGGAGGAGCGCTCGGATTTCAGGGACGACTTCGGGCTAACCGCAGTAGTTGGATTACCGCGGCGAATGACGGCCGGCTTGCGTTGCCGATTGTTCAACGTGCCTTTAAACTTGCCCCACGCAATTACGATATTTTGCTTGGTATTGGTATTTACAACTACTACGCGGCAACAATTCCCGAACGGTATCCCCTTGTTAAGCCATTGATGATTTTCTTCCCGTCGGGGGACAAGCGGAAAGGCATTGAGCAATTGCGGGAAGCGTCACTACATGCACGCTATGCCGCCATTGAAGCGAAGTACTTTTTGCTTCAACTCTACTACAACTATGAACGACAATTCGACAGCGCCTACGCATTGGCGACTTCTCTCTTTAAGCAATTTCCAAACAATGTGCTGTTTCATCGCTACGTCGGTCGTTCAGCATTTGTCCTTTCGCAGTTTGCTGAAGCGGAAAAAAACTTCCGGCAAATTCTGCTCCGATGTGAATTGCGTCAGCGCGGTTACGGAGACTTTGCGAAACGTGAAGCGATGTATTATCTGGCAATAGTTGAAATGAACAAACAACAGTACGACTCTGCATTGAAATATTTTTACGAATGTGATAAATTATGCCGGGTTCTGGATAAAGAAGAACAATCCGGTTTTATGACGATGACGAACCTGTACATCGGAATGATTTATGATGTGCAGAAGAAACGATCATACGCCATCCAGCAGTACCGCAAAGTTCAACGGATGAAAGATTTTGAAAATGCCCATCAACGCGCAGAACGATATTTGAAGGAGCCGTACACACCATGAGTGACATCTCAGTATATATCATCATTGCCGGCATAGTAGCCGCTGGTGCAGAGATTCTTGGCGGCGCCTTTGTCGCATGGAAAAGGGAGGTATCAAAAACCATTCAGGAGTATCTCATCGCACTCGGCGCCGGCTTTTTACTTGCGTTGGTCATGATTGACCTCCTTCCCGAGAGCATTGAAAACATCGGGACGACAGCACCGGTATGGATGTTGGTGGGATTCAGCGTTATTCATTTTGTTGAACATACTGTGGTGAAGCATCTTCACTTTGGCGAAGAAACTCATTCAGATATCATGATTTCTGCGGTGGCAAGCCAATCGGCATTTTGGGGATTATTCATTCATGCATTTTTCGATGGACTGGCAATTTCGTCTGGCATGTATTACAATTTACAACTCGGTCTGATGATTTTTCTCGCCATTACACTGCACAAATTTCCTGAAGGGTTAACTATTGCTTCCATCATGCTCGCATCGCAGCAAACAAAGCAGACAGCGCTGCGCGCAACCGGCGGTATTGCTGCCGGAACAATGCTCGGTATTCTTATGATTTTTTTCCTTCAAAACGTTGATCCGAAAATTACCGGATATGCGTTTGCTTTTTCTGCCGGGGCGGCGTTGTATGTTAGTGCGAGTGATTTAATTCCTGAAATTAACAGGTCGGAAAATAGAATACTCTCCGTTGTTGTGTTCGGCGGTATGGTGTTGTTCTACTTTAGCGGATTGCTATTGCATGAAATGCTCGGACACTCAGCAACTCCATAGGATTTGTTGCATCACTGCCCCCACTTTTTTGGAGAATGAAAATACAAACCGGATATCTACCCGATTGTTGTAGTTACACCACAAAGTTTGTTCCTACACATCCAGCGCCAGTGTTATTCTACTGATGCTACCGATTTTTCCAAGCGAGTTAAAACTGTAATCCAAACGAAGTTTGTTCAGCACAAGTCCGCCGCCGAGTGAAAATCCCGCCATACCTGCCGAAGTGCCAATCTTCAATTCTTTCCGTCGCTCGTTGTTATATCCGAATCGAAATCGCAGTGTTTTGCTCACGGTAAATTCACCGCCGACTGAAAATGCACTGAAGCGATCAATGAATGAATCCCGTTCTTCATTCAGTTTATGGAAGTTCAGATTCAACTGCAGGGGCAAATGTTGTGGCTTAATGGTACCGCCGATTTTTATTTCGAAGGGCAACGGCTCTTTCGTCTTCACATATGGATCAAGTTGTGTTCCCATGTTCAACAACGATATTCCTATGGACATGGGGTCGTTGCCGGGGATGAGATACAGCAGTCCGAAATCACCGGCAATTGCTGACGAATGTTCATCGGCGATGGAGGAATAAATAAACTTTGCTGTTGCGCCGATGTAGATGTTTTCTTCATACAAGCGAGCAAGAGAAAGTGACACTGCCATGTCGCCTGCGCCGAATGTTCCCAGTTTATTTAAATGGTCATCAACCCGGTCGAATGTACCGTAGTTCATGTAATTTACGCCAAGCCCAAACATACCAATCTCTTCAACTTCTTGCGAGTACGCCGCAAAACCGGACTTGATATCGAGCAGGTGACTGGTGTATCCAAATAACGCCTGAGGTGAAGGTGCGGTGCCAATGGTTGCGGGGTTATAGAAAATTCCTGTCGGATCGCCGTGCATTGAAACAAAACTTCCTGCCATTGCTGAGGCACGGGCGCTTACATCTTGCCGCAAAAAATCGTACGTCGTTCGTTCTCCCGCAAACAGGATGAACGGTAACAGTGCTGAGGAAATAATCTTCGTTAAGCGCATCTGAACTCCTTCAAAAGTCTTCCTCAATGTAGCCAACACAGAATTGAAATTCAATATTTTATCTCTCATGAATTATGGGTATAATATGCCATGCGTTATTATTCTTTATTTCTCTTCGTGCCGGTTGCTCTGTTTTCGGGTTGTGCCGGACAGCGTCCTCCTGAAGGTGGTCCTGTAGATTCAACTCCGCCGGAGATTATTTCTGTCTACCCCGCGCCTCAAACAACACACTTTAACGACAGCAAAGTTGTGTTTGAATTCAGTGAATATGTTGATCGGCGTTCGGTGGAAGAGGCAATCTTCATTTCTCCCTCTATCGAACAAAAAGAATTCAAATGGAGCGGGACTGAAGTCGAACTGTATTTTTTGGAAGAGTTAAAGAAGAATACTACATACGTTATTACTGTCGGTACGGATGTGAGAGATGTGCGCGCCGGAAACCGAATGGCGAAATCGTATTCTCTTTCTTTTTCG
>JBFMDF010000095.1:0-7315 GCA_040753935.1 Bacteroidota bacterium
TTTTCATTTCATATTGTAAATCGTGTCCATCCAAGATGACGAAATATTAGGTAAAGCGTACGATGCACAGTTGATGCGCCGGCTCATTGAGTACCTGCGTCCCTACAAGTGGCAGGTAATGCTGGCGATTGTTCTTGCTGTGGCCGTTTCTGGGTTGGAAGCAGTTCGCCCGTACTTCACCAAGATTGCGGTGGATGTGTATATTGCCAATGGCGATAAAGAGGGCTTGCTGTGGCTGACGATGGCATTTTTTATCTTGCTTATTGTCCGCGGCGTAGTGCAATATTACAATGCCTATGTAACGCAAAAAATCGGACAACATACCATCTTTGATTTGCGGATGGAACTGTTTCGCCATCTGCAAAGACTATCGCTAAAATTTTACGATAAAAATCCTATCGGCAGACTCATCACCCGCGTGACAAATGATATTGAAGTGCTGAACGAAATGTTCTCTTCCGGCATTGTGATGGTGTTCAGCGATGTTTTCATGATTATCGGTATTGTCTGGTTTATGTTCGCAATGAATTGGGAGTTGGCACTAGTTTCGCTCAGCGTTCTACCATTGTTGTTTTATGGAACATTTCTTTTCCGTAAAAAAGCAAGAGAGGCATACAGAGAGGTGCGGCTGTACATTGCTCGCATTAATACGTTTATGCAGGAACATATCACCGGCATGTTAGTCGATCAAATTTTTAACAGAGAGAAAAAAGCATTTGAAGAATTTGAGAAACACAATGCTGGACATCGTGAAGCTAACATTAAATCCATTTTCTACTACGCCATATTTTATCCTGGCGTTGACTTAATCGGTGCGGTAGCAGTTGGGCTCATTATTTGGTATGCTGGCGGCAGCGCGCTTGACGGTACGGTAACGATTGGAACGGTGATGGCGTTTCTGCAATTTAATGAAATGTTTTGGCGTCCTATTCGCGATCTCTCTGAAAAATACAACATCATGCAAACAGCAATGGCATCGTCAGAGCGCATTTTTAAACTGCTTGATAACCAATCGTTCATTCCGGAAGCCACCCATCCGATTGAGTTAACAGAGGTGAAGGGGAACATCGAATTCCGCAACGTATGGTTTGCCTACAATGATGAAGACTGGGTGTTGAAGAATGTCTCCTTCACCATCGAACCGGGACAAACCGTTGCCTTTGTCGGCCACACGGGTGCCGGAAAAACAACCATTATTAACCTTCTTTCACGCTTCTACGATATTCAAAAGGGAGATATCTTCATCGATGGAATAAACATCCGAAATCTTTCGTTGAACAGTTTGCGAAAACATATTGCTGTCGTATTGCAGGATGTGTTTCTCTTTTCGGGCGACATCAAAGGAAATATCAATCTCGGCAACGAAGATATTTCGTTTGAAGAAATCCGGCGAGCCGCGCAGGTTGTTGGTATTGATCGGTTTATCGAATCGCTGCCGAAGAAGTACGATGAAGAAGTGAAAGAGCGAGGCGCGACGCTATCGGTTGGTCAAAAACAATTATTGTCGTTTGCCCGCGCACTTGCATTTAACCCCCGCATTCTTGTGCTTGACGAAGCCACTTCGAGTGTAGACACGGAAACCGAACTGCTTATCCAGTCTGCAATTCAAAAACTGCTTTCTCATAGAACAGCAATTGTTATTGCACATCGTCTCTCTACCATTCAAAGTGCAGATAAGATTATGGTGATGCATAAAGGGGAAATTCGTGAAATGGGAACGCATCAAGAACTCCTTGCCATGAAGGGCATCTATCACAAATTGTATCTTCTTCAATACAAAGAACAGGAAGCTGTGTAACACGAACAGTACGGTTGTTCTCTGTTTTTTTTCCTTCCTTGCCTCTCCAATCCATTTTTCCTACTTTCTTCAAAACAAATAGCACAACAATTTTTCAGGAGGTAGTAGTAATGACATCTCAAAACAAAATCGTTACCCTGGAGCGACACATCATAGAGATGGAACGCCAGCATCCCGGTGCAACAGGTCATTTTTCCAATTTACTGCGCGATCTTTCACTTGCTGTTAAAATTATTTGGCGTGAAGTGAGTAAGGCGGGTTTGGTGAATATTCTCGGTACGGCCGGAAGGCAAAATGTTTCCGGCGATACGGTAAAAAAATTGGATGTCTTTGCCGACGAAACTATTTTCAAGGCGATGGATCATGGCGGACATTTGTGTGTGATGGCGTCGGAAGAGCACGAAACCATTATTCCTATCCCCGACCAGTATCCGAAAGGGAAATATGTATTGATATACGATCCGCTCGATGGATCAGGAAACATCGATGCGAATGTCAGCATCGGAACAATTTTTTCAATTTACCGTCGTGTCTCGAAGAGTGGCAACGGCACTCTTGACGATGTTTTACAACCGGGCTACAAGCAAATTGCTGCGGGGTATGTTGTGTTCGGCTCAAGTACAATGCTTGTGTACACCACTGGCGATGGAGTTCACGGTTTCACACTTGACCCGAGTATTGGTGAATTTCTATTGTCGCACGAGGATATTAAAATTCCAAAGCGAGGAAAGATTTACAGCGTGAATGAGGGGAATTATAAATGGTGGGATAATGGTGTGAAGAAGTACATTAAGTACTTGCAAGAGGAAGACAAAGCTACCTCACGTCCGTACAGCAGTCGCTATATTGGTTCGTTGGTTGCTGATTTTCATCGCAACCTGCTCTACGGTGGAATTTTTTTGTATCCCGGCGATGCCCGAAACAAACAGGGAAAACTTCGGTTGATGTACGAAGGTAATCCGCTGGCGTTTATTTGTGAGCAAGCCGGTGGCAGAGCCATTGATGGTACCAAGCGAATTCTCGATGTTGTGCCAACTGCGCTTCACCAGCGAACACCGCTCTTCATCGGCAGTGAAGAAGACGTGACCATTTGTGAAAAATTCTTAAAGGAAGGATAAATAAAAAACCCTCGAGAATCTCGAGGGTTTGTGGTGAGGTCGATAAATACGTTTTACCGCAATTTTGCTTTGGCACGTCCGACATATTCACTGGTTGGGTACATCTCTACCAATTTCTTATACTCAGCCATTGCGCGTTCTTTATTTCCCATCCGTTCGTATGCCTGGGCAATGATTAACTGGGCATCATCCTTCTTTTCCGAAAAACGGTAATTCATCACCTGAGAAAGATGATTGATGGCAGATTCATACTCTTTCTTTTGAAAATACGAAAGCCCAATCCAGTAATGGCAGTTATCGGCGTAATCATCTTTAACGCCACTGTTGAGCAGTGCCTGCATCTCACTAATGGTTTGGTCGTAATTTTTGTTGTTGAATGTAGCTACAGCATTTTCGTACGCTTGAATTTCTTCCGGAGTAGATTTGCCTGCTGTTGCTGGACGAGTGCTTACCGTAGCCGGCTTCGGTTTTCCTGTTTTCTTTAATGCCAAGTTTGCCGCCTCAAGGTCAGACACTTTTGCGCTCAGGTCTTGGATCTTTTGTTGAGCAGTAGAAAGTTCTTCCTTCAGTTGGATGTTTTCCGTTTTCAACGCATCAAGTTCGTTTTGCAACTGCTCACGCGTGGGACCTTCTGCGGGTTGTTCTGTAACTGTTGGTTGAGGTGTTGTGGGCTGTGATTCTGTCGGCTGTGGTTCAGACGGTTGTTCTTGTTGAGGTTGTTGCTCTGCTGGTTGTTGTTCTGCCGGCGTTTCTTCTGTTACTCCAGTATCAGTTACCATTTCATCTTCCGCCATCGCTTCCTCCGAACCGCCACAACCAACGTAAAGTAATGAAAAAGTAACCATCGTGAATGCTATCATCATAAATCGAAGTGAAGCAAGACGGTTCATAATTCCTCCGATAAATATTCGCAAAAAAGGATAAGAAACTTGTTAGAATGTATAAAGAGGAGAGTAGAAAGTCAAGAAACCTTTTTTATCTTGTGTTGCACGGCTACGGCGCATTGTTGCTGAATAGTGGCGACAATGGCATCCGGCACGCCGTCGAAATGCTTCGATTGCGGGCGCATATCGCAGATTTCGTTCACGTAATCGACAGCAACAAACTTTCCGTTGTGTGTCAGAGCCACTTCGGTGGAGAAAAAATCCAGTCGGCAGATTTTCACCATAATTTCACTGATATGTTTCAATCGCTGGAGTTTATATTTTTTAATTTCTTCGCTCGACAATTCACGGTAGATGTGCGTTGTGTGGTTCCACCAGCAAGAGATAATTTTTCCGAATGCGTAAAAGACTCTGAACCACGCCACACGTCCCTCGAGTTCGACAGGATGAATCGTTTCTTGCAACAGGTAGGTATCATTCTTGTGGTGTTTGCGTGACTGTAAAATTTCTTTCAGCGATTCTGCACCGACTACAACGCCGATTCCACCGCCGGTAGTGTTTGCGGGTTTAATGATGAAAGGACGACCGAGGTGTGCCAATTCACTGAGACTGAGTTCGACTTCTTTTCGTTTGTTGTAGGGAGAAATGATAATCGTATAAGGAACATCAATTCCTTCGCCAAGACAGGCGAGATGAATTTTGGCTTTGTCTTTGGCATACTCGAGATACTCGTATTTGTTGAAGACATGAATGCTTGAACTGGCAAGAAGTCGGGCGAGAGGAAGAAACGCCTCTTCATCATCGGATGCACGGTCTAAAAATGTGCGAAACGAAATTCTTCCTGCCCGGAATAGTTTTGTAACTTCCTTGACGTTGTGGAGTTCAACTCGGAATGTGGTTAATCCGAGTTGATGACACTCTCGTTCAATGCCATGAATGAAGTCGGCATCAAATTCCCAATTCCATGCCAGACCAAGATCGTAGGTCGTCATACCAATGCTTAATCGATGAGCATTTTCGGATCGAGATTCGCCGCTTCGATATCTTTGAAGTATTTCACTGTACCGACTTTCAATTCGTATGTCGAATCGTCATCACACACAATCATCCCTTTGGGATGCAGTTGCAGAGCACTCACCGTCCACATATGATTGACGCCGGCTTCGACTACCTGAGCCAGCGCCCGCGATTTTGCGTGTCCCGAAATGATGATGACTACCTCTTTTGCATCGAGAATAGTTGCAACACCGACGGTCAACGCCGTTCGCGGCACTTTTGAAATATCGTTATTAAAAAATCTTGAATTTGCTACCAGCGTATCATAGGTCAGTGTTTTAATGCGTGTGCGAGATGCCAGAGAAGAACCAGGCTCGTTAAACGCGATGTGTCCGTCAGGTCCAATACCTCCCAGAAAGAGATGTACGCCTCCTACCGCTTTTATTTTTTTCTCGTACTCATCGCACTCTTTTTGAAGGTCTTTGGCATTGCCGTTCAAGATGTTCACATTCTTGGCTTGAATATCGACATGGTTGAAGAAATTATTCCACATGAAGGAATGATAGCTTTCCGGATGGTCTTCCGGCAGGCCGACATACTCATCCATGTTAAATGTGACCACATGCTTGAACGAAACTTTTTTCTCCCGATTCATTGTAATCAATTCTTTGTAGGTTCCCAACGGGGAAGAACCGGTCGGAAGTCCAAGTACGAACGGTTTTGTTGCCGTTGGATTAAAGTCGCGGATTTTTCTGGCAATGTACGCGGCAGTCCATTTGCTGACAAGGTCATAGGTTGGTTGAATGATGACGCGCATGGTGAATTCCTTTCGTTGAATTTTATCAAGGATGATGTTGTTTGTATCCACCATCAACAGAATCATCGCTCACACGTTGAAGAGCATTAACAATATAAAAAAATAAGGGTATCTTTACACTTTTATTTTTATCTTCACCAAAGAGAGTATGAAAAAAATAGCAGTCATTTTCGGCACACGGCCCGATGCCATTAAACTTGCCCCTCTTATTAAAGAGTTGCAGAAGTATCCACACTATTTTTCACTTGTAACAATTGCAACAGCGCAACATCGTCAAATGCTCGACGACGTGTTGACCGTCTTCAACGTCGCTCCTACGTACGATTTGGATGTCATGAGTGAAAATCAATCGCTGTCAACGGTTACGCAATTGTTGCTTTCGAAACTCGACAATGTGTTAAAACAAGAAACGCCCAATATGGTGATAGTGCAGGGAGATACTGCCACTACGTTTGCCGCTGCCTTGTCTGCGTTCTACCACAAGATTCCTGTAGCACATGTTGAGGCAGGATTGCGTACGAATGAAAAGTATTATCCTTTTCCCGAAGAGATATTCCGTCGTCTCACAACACAGCTCACCGATCTTCATTTTACTCCGACAGTGAAAGCGGATAAAGATTTGTTGAAGGAAGGTATTCGGCCCGATGCCATTTATCGTTCCGGCAACACCGTGATTGATGCGCTGCACCTTACGCTGAAATTAACGAAGGAGGTCGGCAATCCGACACTGAGTAACATTTTTGATGAGAAGAAAAAAATTGTTGTTGTAACGGCGCATCGTCGGGAAAATTGGGGCGAGCCAATGAAACACATTTGTGAAGCGCTGCACACATTGGCGCTAAACAACCCTCATGTTAGTTTCGTCTTTCCGGTCCATCTGAATCCAATTGTGCGTGAGATAGTTTTCCCTGTGTTGCGCGGAGTAAGGAATATTCATTTGCTCGATCCGCTGAGGTATTCCGAGTTTGCTCATCTGCTGAAGCGGTCGTACATGGTGCTGACGGATTCCGGAGGATTGCAAGAAGAGGCGCCATCATTGGGGAAACCCGTGCTGGTTATGCGGGATGTTACCGAGAGACCCGAAGCGGTAAAATATGGTACGGTGCGGTTGGTTGGCACCAACAAAGAAAACATTATTGCCACCGCTCAACAACTACTCATCAACCCAAGACTCTATCGTTCGATGGCAACGGCTGTTAATCCCTACGGTGATGGGAAAGCATCGGTGCGCATTGTGTCGGCGTTACTTCACTACTTCGGGTATTCTAAAAAACGATTAAAAGAATTTTCTCCGCGTAAGAGGAAGTGATAGTACACCTCTTTTCCTTTTGCTTTCCGCCCATAATTTGACGGACAGCCAATGGAACACTCATCATAGTAGGTGAAAGAAACATAAATGGGGAAGAGTAACGATAGAAGAATGAAAATAGTATTGTTCATCCTACTTGCAGCGCTTTGTAGTTGCAGTCTTCAATCGCCGTTTATTAGAGATACGTATCGCAACGGTGTTTCCGCAATTTCTGCCGACTCTATCGTTCATACATTATTTTTTATCGGCGATGCAGGTGAACCACTGTCGAAAGATGAAGAGCCGACTTTTCGGATTCTTCTGAACCATGCTGTACAACAACCAAAAACCAGCACAATCATTTTTCTTGGCGATAATATTTATCCCAAAGGGTTGCCTGATTCAACGTATACA
>JBFMDF010000096.1:0-7292 GCA_040753935.1 Bacteroidota bacterium
AATACAAGATTAATTACGTTTTTTCTTTCCGTTTGGTCTGCGATTCTCAAGATATTTGATAAAATTTGCAATTTGTGATGAGATGTGAACACAAGATTTATATAAAGAAATAAATTCTGATTCCTGAATATATTTTCGATCAAGTGCTACATACAACAAACTACGCACCTCACCAATTGAACCTTTTGAATAACCGAGAAATTTTATGAACTCACGATTGTTATTGCGTTCATAACCTTCAGCAATGTTAGACATAACCGAGACAGATGCCCTTTGGATTTGATCTCTCAGCGAATAATCTCTATTGAATTTTCCTACACTTGAGACGGCATAGATGTCACTCACCGCTTTCCGAGCATCCTGCCATACCTTCATTTCTTCAAATCGCTGAATTGTCATATTACCTCCTCATTTGAGGAGAAGATAGTATTACAATCTGATCATGAACAAATGTTGCAATCTTGTATATTGCAATCTTGTAATTTACCGACCTATGCTGATCGAAAACAAATTCACCGACGGATACAAGAGCATATACAATCCCCACATCACAATGCCGACAGAAAAAGGGATGGAGAGATTATCGTCAATTTTCCACGAGCCGGCTTCCACCACCGTGCCGACGACAGATGCAATTGCACCGATGAGGTATTCCGTTGCCGCATACTCCACTTTGGGCGTTACTGCAACCACCACGAGCGAAAAAATAAAGAACGCCAAACTTCCTTCTACACTCTTTTGAAGAAATTTCCTTCTGCCGAATTTTCGTCCGATTAACGCCGCGAAGGTGTCTGACACAATGAGGATGGTGAACGCCGTAATCACGATGAGTTTTGGAAAAAGGATGATGCAGAGCGTCGCCGCAATCAGCACGTTCGTTGCGCCGTTCAAGCGTTTGTTGTTCCCATCCTGTTCATGCTTGCGCAGCATGAATCCGAACAGCGTGTAAAAGAGTCTGGCGGTTGGTGCGTGGTAGTACCGTAGCAGATCAACCACTAAGAATGCGAACGTGATCGGCACGAGGATGGACAACGCCAACTCACGTTCGATGAAATAGTAAATAACGGGAATGCTGAGCGACGTGAGGTGAATTCCTTTTCGTACGAGTTCCGCCTTGTACTCAATGTTGTGCACATTCATGCCTTCAGCCATCGCGTCGCTCATTTTACTTTACGGCTCCGCGTTCGAGATTTTGACTTTTTTCCATTTTTCCCGTCGTGTTCCTGCGAAGCAACGGCAACCGCCTGTTCAACGACCGGCTGAGGAAATGTGGAAGATGACGGTGACGGCGCCGCCGGGTTGCCGTTGACAACTTTGGCAAGCGGTGGCAACGGTTCGCCGCGCAGCACTTTATCAATCTCTTCGCTGTCGAGAATTTCCCGCTCAAGCAGCGCATTGGCAAGGGCGTGAAGTTTATCAATGTTCTCGGTCAGAATATCGGTTGTTCGTTTTTCTGCGGCGGAGATGATTTTCTTTACTTCTTCGTCAATCATGCGACCGGTCTCTTCGCTGAAGTCGTGGTGCTTGGTAATTTCGCGGCCCAGGAAGAGTTCTTCTTCTTTTGCGCCGTAGGTAATCGGTCCCATCTTTTCGCTCATGCCCCATTCACACACCATTTTGCGGACAATGTTGCTGGCACGCTCAATATCGTTACCGGCGCCGGTGGTAAACTCGTTGAAGATTAATTTCTCTGCAACGCGTCCGCCGAAGAGCATCGAGACAAGCGCCTCAAGATATTTTTTCGAATAGGTATGTTTCTCGTCAATCGGAAGCGATGTGGTAACGCCAAGAGCGCGGCCACGGGGAATGATCGTCACTTTATGAATTGGATCAGATTCAGGGATAAATTTTGCGACGAGCACATGACCTGCTTCGTGGTACGCCGTAATCCGTTTCTCTTTATCGGAGATGATCATCGTCTTGCGTTCCATTCCCATCATCACTTTGTCCTTCGCTTCTTCGAAATCTTTCATCGTTACTTCTTTTTGATTTTTTCGCGCCGCCAGCAATGCCGCTTCGTTCACCAAATTGGCAAGATCGGCACCGGCAAGTCCCGGGGTTCCCTTTGCCAGCACATCCAATTTCACATCGGCGCCGAGCGGAATGTTTTTCGTATGCACTTTTAAAATTCCTTCGCGTCCTCGTACGTCTGGACGATCGACTACCACCTGACGATCAAATCTGCCCGGACGCAGAAGTGCCGGATCGAGGACATCGGGGCGGTTTGTGGCGGCAATGAGAATGACGCCGCTGTTTTGTTCGAAGCCGTCCATTTCAACCAGCAGTTGATTCAATGTTTGTTCCCGCTCATCATGCCCGCCGCCGAGACCTGCGCCGCGATGACGGCCCACGGCGTCAATTTCATCGATGAAGACAATACACGGCGCATTGCGTTTTGCCTGATCGAACAAATCGCGAACGCGGCTGGCGCCAACACCGACAAACATTTCCACAAAATCGGCGCCGCTGATGGAGAAGAACGGAACGCCCGCCTCGCCGGCAACAGCGCGAGCCAGAAGAGTTTTTCCCGTACCTGGAGGTCCGAGCAATAACACCCCGCGCGGAATTTTTCCGCCAAGCCGCTGAAACTTTGCCGGGTCTTTCAGAAATTCGATCACTTCCTGCAGTTCAACTTTCGCTTCGTCGGCGCCGGCAACATCGGCAAAGGTTACGCGAATCTGTCCTTCGTGAAGCATCTTCGCTCTGCTTTTGCCGAAGGAGAAAATTCCTTTCGTACCGCCTCCCTGCATTCTGCGGAAGATGACAATCCAAATTGCAAACAGGATAATCCACGGCAGTGCGCTGATGAGCATGTTGGTCCACATGCTGTCTTCTTTAGAAATAGTGAACGCCACGTTGTGCTGATTCCACTGCGCAATGACGCTGTCATCAATGTTGGTATAGGGAAGAGTAAGCGTGAATTTTTCCACTTTCACCCGCTTGCCGCTGGGAAGCGTCACTTCCTGCGGTTCGCGAAGCACGCCGTGAAAATCAAAATCGTTAAAGTTTGACTTCTTGACCGTAGCTTTTACAATGAGATTGTTCTGTAAAAATTCCTGGTACTGTGTGAACGTGATGTCGTATTCAGTCGCTTCCGCTCCTTTGAAAATTGTCATCACCAAAAAGACCGCCATGATAATTGCCGACCAACTTAAGACCACGCGAAATGCGCGTCCCCAATTGAACTCGTCGTCATTTCGCGGGGGAAGTTTCGGTTTTTTCATTTTAGGGATGAACGGCTTCTTTTCGTTCTGCTTTCCCTGTATTTCGTTTTTCTTTTCTTCTGCCATGCTGCTGTTCTCCTCTATATAAAAAAGCCCGATACAATCGGATGTAAGTAAAAAAATTAATACTTCTGTAATAAACAGTATTTGAAACAACTGAAAAAATTGTTTATGAACAAGCGAAGACTTGTCAAAACAAATTTCAAAGAGTATGGCCTTCTTTTCTTGACGGAGCAAGAAAAGAAGCAAAAGAACTCCTTGCGAAATTTAACGCTCGCGATGAATCCCGTTCGCTCTTGCTCGTTGATTTCTGTCCCGACATGTCGGGACAGAAATCAAAAGTCCCTTCATTCATCGCTTCCCATTCGCTCTCTCCTCCGAAATTTCGCGCCCATCGCGCTTTTTTTAACGCGTTGGGCTTACTTTTTATCCTTGCAAAAAACTTGTCCAAATTTATTAATGACTTTTCTACTCAAACGAATTTGTTTTTGACAGCAGTGAAGCAAGCGAAAGTCACACTGAGCGCCCCACTGTCGGGCCCGCCTAAACGGCGAAGTCGGGCAGTTGAAGTGTGATACTTTACGCACCAGCGTCCGAAGCATCCTTCGGATGAATTTTTCGATTGTCTCTATTTCTTTGTCTGCACTTCATTCACAATTCTATACACCGCCGGAAGGTTTCTTCCTTTTTGTGCAAAATCAAGTCCATAGCCGACAACGAAGTCGTTCGGTATTTTGAATCCAATGTAGTCAATCGGAAAATTTATCTTCACTGCTTTCGTTTTATACAACAGCGAAACAACCGCGAATGATTTCGGGTGTTGCGCCATAATCAATCTCTTGATGAAGTCAATAGAAAGTCCTGAGTCAATGATATCTTCAACGATAATAATGTGCCGCCCCATCACCTGACAGTTCAAGTCTTTTAACAGGTGGACGTTGCCGGACGAGACTTTCGCATCACCATAACTTGAAAGTTTGAGAAAATCCACTTCACAATCGATGGTAATCTCACGAATCAAATCGGAAAAGAAGACGAATGAGCCGTTAAGCACGCCGATGAAAATCGGGTCTTTCCCTTTATAGTCTTTACTGATTTTTTTTCCGAGTTGCTTGATGCGAGCGCGGATTTTTTTCCCATCGATAAATGGTTCGAATGTTTCGTTATTGATGACGACGTTCTTCTTTGTCATTGAATGTAATGGTTAGGTGATATGTTTCCCGTGTAGCATCCGTGATTTTGAAACGGTCGTCGAGCCGCTTGCCCGCAATCCACATAATGGTATGTGCCGATTCAACAACAGGAATGCGTTGTTTTTGTTCTCTTGAAAATTTTTGTTCTCCAAAAAAATCACTCAGTTTCTTTTTTCCTTTCATTCCCAGAGGGATGAAGACATCCCCTGGCTTCCACGAACGGATGGTGACGGGGAACTTCACCACCGCGGCATCAACATATTCTTCGCACGGATTGCCGAGAACTCTATTTCTCGGCACGGCGGATTTTTGTATTGTAAAGACAAAATCTTTCGTCGAAAGAGTTCCCTCGTTTGTCAATCTGTAGCAGAACGGTTCGGCAGTCATTCGCGGCTGAATCCGGATGGCATCGGCGGTTCGTTCTGCCAGGAACAGTTTGTCGAGATCGACAGTTTTTCCTTTTTGCGCGTCTTTCAGGTCACGCATGGCACAAATAACATCGTACCTTGGCTCAATATTGTGCTGAACAAGTAGACGATGAATCATCATTTGTTGAAGATACGGATGAAGCCGTTGGAAATCCTCCAGCGGAATTTCCTGTCGTTGAGATGCCACTGAAAGCGAATCGTTTGGCATCATCGATTCAACAAAATCTGAATGCAATTGAACAATTTCCGATGTCTTTGTCAGCGTTTCGACCAGGGACGGATTGAGACGCCGTTCGATGTTTGGAAGAACATGATGGCGGAGATAGTTCCGCGTGTAATCATCGTGCCGGTTGCTGGAGTCTTCACGGAAGCGGAGTTTCTTCTTCCGCGCATAGTGTTCGATCTCTTTTCGCGTAACACAAAGAAAAGGACGAACGATGACATTTCTCTTGACGGGAATTCCTCCGAGTCCATCTATACCGCTTCCACGGAATAAGTTGATCAACATCGTTTCGGCGTTGTCGTTGGCGTTGTGTGCCGTTGCAACGCAGTCTGCCGAAAGTGATTGTTTTAGAGTGTCAAAGAACGCATAGCGAAGATCGCGTGCCGTTTCTTGAACGGAACGTTTCGTTTCTTTCGCAATTGTTTTTGTTGCTACCTGTTTGCTGTAAAACGGAATGTTATACTTTTCGCACAGCGCATGAACAAATTCCTCATCGCCATCCGATTCTTTTCCGCGCAAACGATGGTTAACGTGAGCAACTATAACTTCAATTTTTTTGACAGAGCGCGCCCACAGCAAAAAATCTAACAGCACAATTGAATCAATACCCCCGCTGACAGCGGCAATGACTTTCTGTCGCTCGTCGAACAATCCGTGTTTTCTGATGAATTGCCAAACTTTTTGACAAAACGTCAACCAATCTCGTTCAGTGCGCTTCATTGTTTTTGTAACAAACAATTTACGAAAAAAGGAGGGTATCTACAAGGAGAAGCAGAACACATCGGCGTCTACAGCCCAGAGAAAACAATCTGCGATTGCTTTCGCTACCGGAGTAAACTTGGAGAGGAGATCGTCCTTGAGGGGGCTCAAAGAATATCTCAAACGTCGCACGCGGGACTTGAACACACTGATGAAGTTTGCCGGGTGAAAGGAACAATCTCCCAATATGTAAAAGGCAATCGTTGAATGAAGAAGAAACCAGTCAACTTCTCAGCTTCGGCTCTCGATCGGATAAGCTAAATAACTGAGAAATACTCTTCCGTCGACTTCCTTGCCAACGCCGGCATCTCATCAGTCAAAATCGATGCAGCTCATGCTATTGCTCACAACAAGGTGATGATCATCGACAAAGAAATCGTGATTACCGGCTCGTTCAATTTCTCCAAAGCAGCCGAGGGGAGCAATACAGAGAACTTCCTTGTTGTCCGTGTCAAGGAACTCGCATCACCCTACATCGAGAACTGGCGGCTTTATGATGGACACTGAGATCCGTATCAAGTAAGGGCTGACGAAGTAATGAACAAAATCTGCCAAAGGATTGAGCAAAACTACGATAAGTTCAGCTTGCATGTTTGTCAAAATAAAAGACGCAAATTCTTTCTTATTGTCCAAGGAGAACCAGAGATAACTCTAAAAAACAGTCTAGTAACATTTCTTGATATATCTTGAAATCTTGAATTTGACTTGACAAATTATTTGAAATTTCATACATTGTGCAAAAGACTGATACTTCAAAGGGCATCCAATATGAGTTTTTCAGATATAGTAACCCTCCGTCCGGAGGTTCTCCGGAAGGACGGCATTGAAGGCGTCATCGATATCGAAAACCGTCGCGATCAAAAACGCAAGACCATCGAATCTCGCCCTGACGATTTCTTCGACCTCACTTATCCGACCTCTGACATTCGCCAAGTCATCGAGCACCTTGACCGCAGGTTCAACTCCTCAGAAAGAACTCCCGGCCTCTTCCTGCTTGAAGGATACAAAGGCAGTGGTAAGTCCCACCTTGAACTTCTAGTCTACCACCTCTTTACGAACTTTGACGCCGCATTGAAATGGCTCTCCATGCACGGGCTCAAATGCAGAGTCCCCACCAATGCGAAAGTCCTCATCCACAAGTTTACTGATTTCCCGGTCGATTCGATCTGGGCGTTGATGTTCAAAGAACTTGGACTCGAAAAGACGGTTTCATACGAGAGGGTTCCAAACCTCGACGAACTCCGGAAAGCTCTCGGTAGCAACAAACTGATCCTGATTCTCGACGAGCTTGAAATGGGTATCCAGAGCATAGCTAATGAGCACATACGGACACAAAATATTGCGTTTCTCCAGATGCTCAGCGAAGAATCACTCAGAACTGAAAACGCTTCAGTAACAATGTTCGCGTCCGTTTATGATTCCCGTAAAGAGCCAGGCGCAACGCTCAAACGCGTACCCAGAATCG
>JBFMDF010000097.1:0-7240 GCA_040753935.1 Bacteroidota bacterium
GTTTGGTGGCTTTCTTATAGGTACTTATAGTATTTTTGCCTCGCGTTTTAGAGCGTAAAAGAGAAAAAAAAGAGAAAATCTACCGAATTTTTGCAAAATTTTAAGGATTTTTTAGGAAAAATTTTTGTTCTCCTCCCAAAATTTTCAATGTTGTAACCGTAGGCACGGACGCCCGTCCGTGCGCGTATTGTTATCGGACGGACGTCCATCTGTGCGTATTGTTTGTTGGACGGATGGGCATCCGTCCCTACGTTCTTAGTTCTTCTCCCAAAATTTTCAATGTTGTAACTGTAGGCACGGACACCCGTCCGTGCATATTGTTTGTTGGACGAACGCCTGTCCGTGCGTATTGGTATTGGACGGATGGGCATCCGTCCCTACGTTGTTCTTGTTTCAAATTTCAGTTGTGGTTAAAAAATGCGGCTGGCGTTCATTGTAAATTTTGTAATGTGTTTGCGTCATTGCTTATCTTTCATCGGCAAAGGGCGTTTCCCGCATATCACGTTCCCAACCTGCCTGACGGCTCGTCCGCGCGGGCAAGGCAGTTATGGACGTTGGGAATGAGATAATTGATCGATGGACTTGGATAAAAAAGGCAGACACAGTTGCCTGCAAAAAAACAAAAAAGGTGGGTTTACCCACCTTTTTTAAGCCCAACGTAGGACAAGATAGTATCTTGTCCTACGTGTAGAAAAAGACTTACGGACGATCGCCGTATTTCATATCTCCTTTGAATTTTCGTCCATCCATCGAAATCGTTCCTTCGCCGCCGCCGACTGTTATTTCAAAATCTTTGTTAATGGTGCGAACTTTGTCATCATCGCCACGAATGATAGTTGCGGTAGCGGTGATGTTTCCTTTAATGGTACCGCTGATGGCTTTGGCAAGATTATCGCGCCATTCAAAGAATGGTTTCGTTTGCGAAGGGTTAAATCGCAGTGTCTTTAAGTTTACGGAAGTAAGCGTTAGTGTGTGGTCGAAAATACGTGATGCTCGCATCGTAACAACGGAGTCAACACCTTTCCGAACGTAATTCTTCGTCAATGTAATGGTAACGGTATCTTTGTTGATATCCGAAGCAAGCCACCCACCCTCTAATTGTGTTAAGTGGTGCGTAACAATTTTGTTTTTGAAATATCCCGAACCGCTGACAATGTTTAATTCCATCTTCACAGCAGTATCGCCGTTGGTAATATAGCGTTGTTGGAAGACGGAATCATTTTTCCAAAAACGAAATTGATACGTTCGGGTGAGAGACATGGTTACACGCATATTCGACTTTGAACGGCTGATTGTAACCGTCCACCATCCTGTTGTAGGATTGTAGGTGCCGGTATCTGCTGCAACGGTTTCAATTCCTCCGTCTGCGGTAGGAGTTACAAGGTTCAAACTGCCGGTCGCCTGAAACGTAAGCAAATCGCCAACACTTTGTGTTGCTCCGCCGTTGTCATCGCCAACAGCGCCGGCAATAGTGTAAGCGGCATCTTCATACGCCGCTTCGGAAAGTTGGCTTGTGATGGGATTGTCATTGTCCTTGCAACCAGACCATCCCATTCCCACCAGCAAGAGCGCAAAAAAGAAATATTGACTGTGTTTCATAACTGCTCCTTACTTAATAGTGTGAGAAAAAATGTTGTTTGTTTGTCGTTCCATCATTTTTTCTCGACTACGTCATCCCTGTCGTGCGGCATTTGTTCTGACACCAAGATAGAAAAAAAGTTTAAGAAAGTGTAGTGATCGTGCACACAAAGAGATTACCCCTCTTAACGTAAAAAATTCGTATCTTTTCATTGCTTTCGTTGAACAATCCACTCTGCTCATGATGAAAATAAAGAAACCGCAACTCGTTATTTTGGGAAGCGGATTTGCTTCCTTCAGTACGTTAAAGAAGATCGATACGACTCTGTACGATGTTGTAGTCGTCAGTCCGCGAAATCATTTTCTCTTTACCCCACTGCTGCCGAGTACCACCGTTGGAACAATTGAATTTCGTTCCATCATTGAACCTGTTCGCACGGCAAACAGGCATGCCACATTTTACCATGCCTATTGCACCCGTATTGATCATACAACCAATACCATCACCTGCAAAAATGCGTTGGATGGAAATGAATTTTCTCTTCATTTTGATCTCCTTGTCATCGGTGTCGGCGCTATCAGCAACACGTACGGCATTCAGGGAGTTGAACAGTATGCGCTTCCACTGAAAGAACTCGCCGACGCCCGCGCCATCCGCCAACGCATCATTGAAAATTTTGAGCGCGCAAGCACGCCCGGCGTACCGTTTGAGGAACGGAAACGACTGCTCCACTTTGTAGTAGTCGGCGGCGGACCCACCGGTGTTGAATTTGCCGCAGAACTGCACGATTTCTTAACAGAAGACCTTGTTGATTCGTACCCGACGATGATTCCGGATGTCAACATCACCCTGCTGGAAGCAGGCGCTCAGATTCTCAACTCATTCGATGCGGCGTTGAGCGAGTACACTCTGCGGAATTTTCAGCGCCAACGGATTTCCGTCAGATTAAAATCTCAAGTGACCAGAGTGCTGGAAAAGGAATTGCTGTTGAATGACGGTTCTCGTGTACCGTACGGATTGCTCGTCTGGTCTACAGGCAACACACAAACCCCATTAGTGCAATCTCTCCCATTCGAAAAAGATCGTTCTTCACGTCTCGTTACAGATGAATTTTTTCATGTGAAGGGATTCACACACATCTACGCCTACGGAGATTGTGCAACCATTGAAGGACAAGCCCTCCCTGCTACATCACAAGTTGCACAGCAAGAAGGAAACTACCTTGCCCGCTCGTTGAATGCGCTGGCCAAAAACAAACCGGTGAAACCGTTCCGCTACAAACATTACGGTATGCTTGCTTACATCGGCAGTAACAAAGCATTGGCAGATTTGCCGCAGGTAAAAGGAAAAGGATTTTCCACGTGGCTGTTCTGGCGCTCGGCATATCTAACAAAACTTGTACGGTGGAAAAACAAAATTCTTGTTATCTTCGATTGGACCAAAGCATTCATCTTCGGCAGGGATGCAAGCAGATTTTAATCATATCAAACAACGTATCTCATCACACACCGCTGTGCGCCTGCATGATGCAACACTACGTCATGCGTGCGTGCTGGTGCCGTTCGTCATGCACAACAATGCCGTGCATCTTCTTCTGACAAAAAGAACAGACCGCGTTGAACATCACAAAGGACAAATTTCGTTTCCCGGCGGAGTTGTTGATGCAGGAGACCGCTCACCGGAACACACTGCGCTTCGCGAACTTGAGGAAGAACTCGGCATTCCACCATCGTGCGTTTCTCTCATCGGCCAACTGGATGATATTCAAATCCCGACGGGATTCATCGTCACACCGGTAGTGGGATTCATCAACACTATCGATCAAATGAACATCAGCAGTGACGAAGTGGAAGAGGTTCTTTCGATCCCATTCGAAAAATTTTTCGATCCGTCTCTGCGGCGGCTGGAAACGCGCGAACTGTTAGGAAAACCTCGGCAAGTATACTTCTACGACGTGTGGAAAGAGCCGGTGTGGGGAGCCACAGCATTTATTATTAAGCAACTGACCGATTTAACACAGTAACGTATGAGAAAGAAGATTATCGGCGTGTTTGGTGCGGGAGAGGGAGCGGATGAACAATCCACTCGCGAGGCATTTGCGTTGGGAAAACTGATTGCTGACAACGGCTGGGTTGTATTAACCGGAGGAAGAGACGTTGGGGTGATGCGTGCGGCATGTGAAGGAGCAAAACAAGTTCCGGGAAGTATCACCGTCGGCATTCTTCCGGATGATGAACCTATCGGTGTTTCACCGTTTGTTGATATTCCCATCCTCACCGGAATGGGAAACGCGCGAAACAACATCAATGTTCTTTCATGCGATGTTGCCGTTGCAGTCGGCAATTGCGGCGCGGGAACAGTTTCCGAAATTGCTCTGGCAGCG
Organism: Bacteroidota bacterium; assembly: GCA_040753935.1. Lineage (GTDB taxonomy): Bacteria > Bacteroidota > Ignavibacteria > UBA10030 > UBA8401 > SpSt-333. The sequence goes on from JBFMDF010000097.1 coordinate 3,963, forward strand.
AAAGCAGGTAAACCGCTGCTGCTGTTGCATATACCGAATGATGTCGCCACGCTCGCGCTACGTCTCTCATCGCAAAATGTATACACGGCAACATCACCGATTCAGGCAGTTGAAATTCTCAAACAGTTGTTGAACGAATAAGCGTCCATCTGTCACTGTCACGCCCCGTACAATTCTCGTGAACTCACTGTTACCCCCATCATTTTCAAATACATGAACAATTCCGCTTTATGAGTCAAATGATGCGCCACGGAAAACAGTGCGTGTCTCCATTTTTCCTGCGGACCGAATTGCGGCGTATTGACAATGCCGACGAGGAATTCTTCATCAGACATCCGTCGGAATGTTTCAAAAAATTCGTGCGATGTTTCTTTGTAGAAGGCAACGGCTTCTTCTACCGTTGACGACTGCTCACGGCGGTTCGCAAGAAAAATGTGGCGAAGAGACGGCAACGCCCATTCATTTTTTCCAATTCCGTTAGCGTTAAACCGCAAAGCTCCAGCCATGTGGTGCATCAACTGTCCGCAGGTAAATGAGTTTTCGGTGGGTTTCCAGTCTATCTTCCCTGCCGGTACCAGTTGAAATAATGGAATCGTAGGCGCCAGCATTTGCTCGGCGTACGAAACAAACTGCAACGGTGTCATAAATTTCCTTTTCAGATATTTGGTTTTAACTAACTATACCGCGAGGGTCAACTTAAATGATTATCCATCAAATTCAGCATCAATATAAATTTTTTGATTGAGGATATGGATGTGAAGTACATTGGGTCTGCAGCACACGACACAATCTTCTATCAGGATTTGTTCATTTCCACCCTCGGGTTCTACAAAAATTTCGTTTTCTTTGCCGCAGAATGCGCAGCGAAATATCCCTGTGAAATTCATGGAACAAAATAGAAAAGCAGACGTCAAAAAACCAGATTATTTCACTATTTGCGTTTATCTACCCACATTGGGCAGTAAATTTCGTCAACATGCTCTTTACCATCATCTATGAGAAAACGTTGCTTGTCTTCGCTAATTTCAGTATTTTCTTACACTTACAACGTTAGAAACAATTCAATCTGTTATTACAATTCCAGGAGGTTTGCTGTATGCACTTTACCAGATCACTACACCTTGTGATATCAACAGTTGCTGCTTTAAGTATCATCGGTTGCAGCAGTGCGTATGTTGCCGATATTGCCGGAGAAAAAATCACAGTCGATGAATTTGAATATGTGTATGCAAAAAACAACGGTGGATGGGACGCTGCAGCAAAAATGTCGCTCGAAGAAAAGCAGCAGTTCCTCGATCTCTATGTAAAATTCCGTTTGAAAGTAAAAGATGCGTACGCCAAAGGATATAACAACGATCCTGAACTGCGCAGAGAATTAGCAGACTATAGAAAAAATCTCGCAGTGTCGTACATGCTCGATCAGGAAATCACCAAGCCGGCGCTGGAACAGATGTACCAACGCAAACTGAAGGAAGTTCGCGCCAGTCATATTCTCATCAGAACATCTTACGATGCTTCACCTGAAGATACGGCAAAAGCGTACGCCAAAGCCGCCGCCATTATTGATTCGTTAAAGCGGGGCATTCCATTCGAAACGTTAGCGGATAACAATTCTGAAGATCCTTCCGTTCGCTATAACCACGGTGATCTGTATTATTTTTCTGCCGGTGCTATGGTGCCGGAATTTGAAGATGCCGTGTATGCACTAAAGGTAGGAGAATTTTCTTCAGTACCGGTTCGCACACAGTTCGGCTACCACGTTATTAAAGTAACCGATATTCAACCGAACCAAGGCGCCGTACATGTCAGTCACATTATGAAGCGGCTGGCTTCGGATGCAAGCGCTGAAGATTCCGCCAAAGCGGCAAACGAACTCCTCGCCGTCCGAGATTCTATTCTCAACGGAAAAGATTTCGCCGAATTTGCGCGCACAATGTCTGACGACACTTTTAGCGGGCAACGCGGGGGTGATTTGGGTTTCATTGAACGGGCACGAACAGTGCGTGAATTTGACCAAGCAATGTTTGCTTTGAAAGACGGCGAACTTTCTGGCATCGTGAAAACGCAATTCGGACTACATCTCGTGAAACGACATGAAACGCAGCCCATCAAACCGTTCAAAGAAATAGAACAGCAGTTGAAGAGCCAGTATCAATCCTACCGCTTTCAATATGACTATAACAGAATGGTGGAAAAAATAAAATCATCGTACAACTTTACACAAAACAACACCATCATTCCTGCGGTCCTTGCACATGTTGATTCTGCAAAATCGTTCGCCGCAACAGCATGGGACAGTGTCTTGACACCCGAACTCCGAAAAGAAATCGTCTATACGTTCGCCGGAAAGAAGATAGATCTCGATTCAGTTCTCGCCATTGCAACAGTCAATCCCGAACTTCAGGAAATGGCCGTTGGTCTGCCGGGCAACTTCAAAACGGCACTCGATAAAATTGGGACTAACCTTGTGGCTGAGTATCACGCTCAGCAGTTGGAAAGCCGGTTTCCCGATTTTGCCCGCACTATGAAGGAGTACGAAGAGGGCGTTCTTCTCTTCAAAGCAGAACAGGAAAACGTATGGAACAAAGTTGTCATGTCAGATTCAGCGCTCCGCGCATACTACGCGAAGAATAGTGCACACTATCCGTTACCGGATAGAGTTGAGTTCCAAGAAATTTTTGTACAAAGCGACAGCGCGGCACAAGTGGTACAAAAAACGATGAAAGGATATACCGTCGATTCATTGGTTGCCAAAAAAGGACGCGGCAAAAGCAAAAAAGTTCAATATGATACGATAAAAATTGCAGTCGGTCCGATTTCGTTCGATTCCGCGGCTGTGCTCTTCAACAAGCGGAGCGAAACAGCAGAGACACGAGGCGTATGGATGTTACAAAACGTTACCACCAACGCATTAACTCAACGCGCTTGGATGCTTGAACCGAAAGACTCACTCTCCTACTCGCCGTATGAAAATGGTTTCTCATTCATCAAAGTACTGAAGAAAGATCCTGCCCGGGTGAAGACGTTCGAAGAAGCACAATCGGAAGTTTCCGGCGCCTATCAGGAATACGAAACCAAACGGCTCGGTGATGAATGGTACGAATCGTTGAAGAAAAAATATCCGGTAACTATTAATACTGAACATCTGAAATTAACATTCTCAAAAGCTAAACCGCAGTCAGCACAGTAAATGAAGCGTATCTTTGACATGAAGGAAAGCGTCACAACACGCTTTCCTTTCTTTTTTCTTATCGGCGCAGTAATGATGGTGTACGGGT
>JBFMDF010000098.1:0-7152 GCA_040753935.1 Bacteroidota bacterium
GCTGATCGCTGACGATAACTTCATCGGCATTGGCGCGTTTCACGTGCTGGCGGTTTTCGCGATTCAGAATATGAGCGCATATTTTAATTTTTGGATTCAGCGATTTCATTGTTAAAATAGTGAGTAATGTTTTTTCGTCAGCGCCAACTGCGCCGGCATCAGGTACAACAATGGCAGAATCAGCCTGCTTCACATGTGCACGGTTCAAGATGGTTTCTCGTGAAAAATCGCCGCGCACGAACTTTATTTCGACATGTTGGTACGCATTGATGATTGATTCAATCCGCTCGGGTGGTGCGTCGTTCACTAAAACAATCTGCATCGGTTTAGTATGGTATCGTTCAAAAATGCGAAGCACATCTTCAACCTGATTGTTCCATCCGCAGATGAGTGTATGGTGGGTGAAATCTATGTCTTGCAATCCTTGGCTCTCCTTTATTTTTCGGGCAACAAACACTGAAGAAATGGTAGCGGTGAACATCGAAATTAAAATAACACCGCTCAAAATTGTCAGCGAAGCAAATATTCTTCCCAAATCTGTTTTAGGTACGATGTCGCCGTACCCGACTGTCGCTACCGTTACCAATGACCACCACAACGCATCTTCAAAACTTTTGAACTGGTCCGGATTGCTTCGATGTTCAACATAAAACACAAGCGCCGCGGTGAGGTTGATGACAATGAAAATCAGTACCGCCAACTGCACCAGCTGGTTGCCGCGCAAAATTCGTACAACCTGTTTCATTGTGTCGAATTGTTGTTTCATTGCACGCGATGCTGAATTTTTATCATACCGGGAATTTCTGCTTCAAGAACATCACCTGTTACCACCGGGGCGACTCCTTCGGGCGTGCCCGTGTAAATGATGTCTCCTTCTTCCAACGAAAAAACGGATGAGAGGAATACAATTAACTCATCCACTTTAAAATTCATGTTGGAAGTGCTCGTCCGTTGTCGTTCAATGCCGTTCACCTTCAACAAAATTTCCAACTGATAAGGATCGGAAATTTGTGATGCCTCAATGAACGATGAGAGGGGTGCCGAAGTGTAAAATCCCTTGGCAACACTCCACGGAGTTCCGGATTTTTTTGCCGCTAATTGCACATCGCGCATTGTCATATCCAGGCCGACACCGTATCCGGCAACATGTTTCATTGCTTCGGATTTTGGAATGTTTCTACCCCCTTTGCCGATCAGGATCGTCAATTCAACTTCGTGGTGAACATTGGTTGACATTGCCGGGAGCAGAATTGGTGTTCCACTTTCAATTACGGCGTTTGATGGTTTCAAAAAGATTACCGGCGTTTCGGCTACCGCACTTCCCATTTCTTTTGCGTGTTCGGCATAATTTTGTCCCACGCAGAAAATGGTGTTGATCGGAATTTTTCTATTTGAAGGAAGAAGAGTTGCGTATTTCATAAGGTAAAAATTCGCGCACCGTGGTGAATAGCAACAATTTCTATTGCATCAGGTTTTATTCTGTACACGATGCGATAATTCCCATATATTTTTTCTCGTAGCATGGCATCACCATATTCCGGCACAATTCTTCCCGCTTCAGGAAATTGTGGTATCTGCTTGACGAGTGTGAGAATTGTAGAAGCAAAGACTGACGCGTATCGTTGCGAGTCCCGAGCGATATAATTACATGTATCTTCTAAATCAGTGACTGCACGCGGAGACCAAATTACTTTTGCAGCCATTTTTCGAGACGTTGTTCAACTTTAAAGTGCTCAATTCCTTTTCCCTCATCAAGTTCTTTCAACCCTGCGTCAACTTGCAGTTTAAAATATAACTCGCTGATAATGTCGTCAATTGTCGTCTGTTCGGGCAGAGATTTGATGAGTTCTATTGCCTTGGCTTTTGTTTCCGACATACGAAAATCCTTATCATTTCTACCTCAACTTAATTTTTTTTATATTCTTATGCAAATATTTGGAAGGAATTAAATTGTCACTTACGTACAAAAAAGCTGGCGTTAACATTGATGCGGGTGAAGAAGTAGTTCATCGAATCAGGAAAACCGTCCGTTCTACGTTCACCAAACATGTGCTGACCGATATTGGAATGTTCGGAGCGTTTTATGAAGCAAAATTTCCGAAGATAAAAAATCCGGTTCTGGTTTCCAGCGTTGACGGCGTCGGCACAAAATTGAAAATTGCCTTCTTAATGAAACGATACGATACCGTTGGACAGGATTTGGTCAATCACTGTGTAAATGATATTGCTGTGTGCGGCGCAACACCGCTGTTTTTTATGGATTATTTTGCTACCGGAAAACTTTCGCCAACAATTGCCGCCAATGTTATCGGCGGATTTGCAAAGGCATGTAAGGAGAATGGCTGTTCCATTATCGGCGGCGAGACGGCGGAAATGCCCGGCTTTTATTCTGATGGCGAATTTGATCTTGCCGGAACAATTGTTGGTGTTGTGGATAAAGAGAACATTGTGAATGGGAAGGAAATTGAACAAGGAGATGTGCTGATTGGTTTACCCTCCACGGGTCTTCATACGAATGGGTATTCGCTTGCACGCAGAGTGCTGATTCCAACGTTCTCGTTGAGAAAGAAATTTGCAGAATTAGAGGGCACCCTTGGCGACGCGCTCCTTGCTGTTCACCGGTCATATCTGAAGCCAATTCAAGCGCTGACGTCGAAACATCTCGTCAAAGGAATGTCGCACATTACCGGTGGAGGTATTATTGGGAACACCATGCGCATCATTCCAAAAGGATTATCGTTGAAGATTGATTGGTTCGCATGGCAACGGCCGTTTATTTTCGATTTAATCCAGTCTGTCGGTCAAGTGCCGGAATACGACATGACGCGAACATTCAATGTAGGTGTGGGATTGGTTGTTATTGTGGCGAAGAAGAATGTTGATAAAGCACTGCGAATTTTGAAAAGACAAAAAGAAAAGCCGTTTGTAATGGGGGAAGTAGTGTAAATGTTCTCTTGTCAAGATGCTTGGGCTTAAAGAAAAGTTTTAAATTAGGCATCCACTCAGTTAGTACTATCAAGCGTCCGCAAACTATCCATCGCTATGGATACATCCTGAATAAACATCTTCCATATTTCAGGATGTTGCGATAATTCCTCAACAACCTTTTTGAATTTCTCCTGTTCATACCCTTTTGCCACAAAAAATTCTTTCACTTTTATTTGGTACAGTGAATCTGAAAGCTTACTCATCATCTTTTCTTTTTCATACAGAAGAGTTAATTCGGCGTATGTTGTCACCAGTGCTCGGTCGTACGGTTTAGAGTGTTCACCGGTACAAGATGCTACGAAAAAGACGGGAGGGAAGAATGTAATTCCCAGTAACAGAAGTATAAGTCTATTTCTAATATCGAATTGTCTCATTTCTAAAAATCTCCGCAAGGCAATCATTCCTTGATTATGTAGCCGTTTCTGGCTATATTTGTTCCGCTTTATCATCAAAATTATGTAAATTTTTCTCAAAGTAAAGGATTTTTCAGGTTTTTATGGCAACAACAGCAGATTTGAAAGTGGGAGTGTTCATTCGTTTCAATAATGACCTTCATATCGTCGAAGAAAGTCAGCATCGTACCCCCGGCAACCTTCGCGCTTTTTATCAAGTAAAGATGCGCAGTGTGCGAACGGGACGAATTACAGAAACACGGTTTCGTTCCGGTGAAGAAATTGAATTGGTACGAGTGGAGCGGAAAAAATATTCGTACGTATATCACGACGGACAAAGCTACAATTTCATGGATCAAGAAACATATGATCAGATTCCTGTTGACGAGGCCGTGTTAGGAGAAGGAGCAAAGTATCTGAAAGAGGGAGAAGTAGTTGAACTGATGTTTGACGGCAACACAGTGGTAGGGGCGGAATTGCCATTTAACGTGAACTTAAAAGTTGTCGAAACAGTGCCCGGTGTACGCGGCGATACAGCAACAGGCGCCGTCAAACCGGCAAAAGTAGAAACAGGGGCAACGGTCAATGTTCCCTTATTCATCAACGAAGGAGATATTATTAAAGTTGATGTGCGAACAGGCGAATATTTGGAACGTGTCAAACAATAAGTCACTCCTCATTTATCCACTACAACGGAGTATCAATGGACTTAAAATACGTTAAGCAGTTGTTGGAATTAGTTGAGAAGAGTGCTGTCAACGAAATTGAGTTGGAAGAAAAAGGTCAAAAGATTCGCATTACAAAATCTGCTCCTCAGGCTACAGCGTCAACGCCTATCTATCTACCGCCGGTTCAGCATCAGGTGATGATGCCTGCTCCTGCCGCAGTTCCCACAGCGGTACCAGCAGAGGCGGAACCCAAACCATCCGCTCCAGCGCCGGCATCGGAAACAAAAAAATACCATGAAATTAAATCGCCAATTGTCGGTACATTTTATCGTTCACCATCGCCTGATGCTCCGCCGTATGTTGATGTTGGTTCCAAAGTGAAGCCGGGAAGTGTGTTGTGCATTGTTGAAGCAATGAAGTTGATGAACGAAATCGAAAGTGATATTGCGGGGACAGTAGTCAAGATAAATGTTGAAAACGGAAAACCTGTGGAGTATGGACAGGTGTTGTTTTTAGTAGAACCCTAAGGTTAATCGTAGGTTGTTGTTTCTGATATCCTATAATGTGATTCGGAGATTTATTGATAAAAAAAGTTCTTATAGCCAATCGGGGAGAAATTGCGCTCCGCATTATTCGCGCATGCCGCGAACTGGGGATAAAAACCGTGGCGGTCTATTCCGAAGCCGACCGCTATTCTCTTCATGTCCGTTTTGCCGATGAAGCGATTTGCATTGGTCCGCCACCGAGTAAAGATAGTTATCTCAACATTCCGCGCATTATTGCTGCCGCTGAAGTTACCGGCGCCGATGCTATTCATCCGGGATATGGGTTTCTGGCGGAGAATGCTAACTTTTCCGACATCTGTATTTCATCAGGGTTAACCTTCATTGGTCCAACTCCCGAAATGATTACCGTAATGGGTGATAAAGCCTTTGCTAAAGATACGATGCGCAAAGCGGGTGTTCCGGTGGTACCGGGAAGTGATGGCGTAATTAAAGATGTCAACGAAGCGAAAAAAGTTGCGAAAGAAATCGGCATGCCGGTTATCATCAAAGCAACTGCCGGTGGCGGGGGGCGTGGTATGCGAATTGTTCGCGATCTTGATGAGTTTGAAAAAGCGTTCAACACGGCAAGTGCTGAAGCAGAATCTGCCTTTGGTAACGGTGGCGTGTACATAGAAAAATATCTGGAAGAACCACGCCATATAGAAATTCAGGTCTTGGGGGATAAACATGGTACGGTTATTCACCTGGGTGAGCGCGACTGTTCTGTTCAGCGTCGTCATCAGAAATTGATTGAAGAATCGCCGTCACCAGCGGTGAATGAAGAACTGCGCCAGGCAATCGGCAATGCGGCGGTGAAAGGAGCAAAGAGCGTTAAGTATCTCGGCGCCGGTACGATTGAATTTCTGCTGGATAAGCATAAGAATTTTTATTTCATGGAAATGAATACCCGTATTCAGGTGGAACATTGTGTAACGGAGATGGTAACCGGTATTGATTTGATTAAGGAACAAATCCATATTGCAAACGGGAAAAAACTTTCCGCAAAAAAAGTGAAACTCAATGGCCACGCGATAGAATGCCGACTGAATGCGGAAGATCCAAATTACGATTTTCGTCCTTCACCCGGCAAAATTACCAGTCTTCATTTCCCCGGCGGTTACGGCATCCGTATCGACTCGCATGTGTATGCCGATTATCAAATTCCACCCTACTATGATTCGATGATCGGGAAATTAATTGTCCATGGAAGAAACCGCGAGGAAGCAATAGATAAGATGTACAGCGCTCTCGATGAAATCATCATCGAAGGAGTGCAGACCACCATTCCCTTTCACAAAAAAGTGATGAAAAACGAAAAGTTCCGTCGCGGACAGTTTGATACGAAATTCATTGAAACATTTAACTTTAAGGATTGAACAACTGTACTTCAAAGAGAGAAAAACCTATGAACTTCCCCGAAGAGTTAAAATACACAAAAGATCACGAATGGATTCGCATTGAAGGAAATATCGGCACCGTAGGCATTACCGATTATGCGCAAAGCGAACTGGGTGATGTGGTATTCGTCGAACTTCCCGCTGTCGGTAAGAAAGTAGAATTTGGTCAATCGTTCGGCACGGTGGAAGCAGTCAAAGCTGTTTCCGACTTGTATTCGCCGGTCACGGGAGAAGTTACAGAAATCAACAAAGAAATACAGGACTCGCCCGAACTGGTGAACAAAGAACCGTACGAGCGGGGCTGGATGATTAAAGTCAAACTTGCCAACATCGAAGAAGTAAAAAATCTTCTCGATGCCGAGGCGTACAAAAAACTGATAGCGAAATAAGGAGTTCTACCATGGCAACCAATATTGTTGAACTGCTCGGCGCGGATGCGCAATATCTGCTTGAGCACAAATGTACAACTATTCCCAAAGAACACATTCACGTCCCCTCACCGACATTTGTTGAGGATATTTTTGTTCACAGTGACCGTCCGACACCGGTGTTGAAAAGTCTGCAACAGTTGTTCAACCACGGACGTTTGGCTGGCACCGGTTATCTGTCAATCCTTCCAGTCGATCAAGGCATCGAACATTCCGGCGGCGCTTCGTTTGCGAAGAATCCGATTTACTTTGATGGTGAGAACATTGTGAAGCTGGCGATTGAAGGGGGATGCAACGCAGTTGCATCCACACTGGGCGTGTTGGGCTCTGTTGCACGCAAGTATGCGCACCGCATTCCGTTTGTGCTGAAATTCAACCATAACGAATTTATGTCGTACCCCAACACCTACGACCAATCGTTGTTTGCCAGCATAAAACAGGCGTGGGATATGGGATGTGTCGCTGTCGGAGCAACAGTCTATTTCGGTTCGCCAGAGTCCCGCCGCCAAATTTGGGAAGTGAGCCAGATGTTTCAACAGGCGCACGAACTGGGAATGGCAACTATTCTCTGGTGCTACACGCGCAACAGCGCATTCAAAACAAAAGAGAAAGATTACCACGTTGCCGCTGATTTGACCGGTCAGGCAAATCATCTCGGAGTAACGATTGAGGCCGACATTATCAAACAAAAACTTCCGGAAAACAACGGCGGATATTTGGCGTTAAACCTGAGC
>JBFMDF010000099.1:0-7127 GCA_040753935.1 Bacteroidota bacterium
GGGTATGAATGCTGCTGACGAAGGGAAAGTCGTTCCTCATGAAGACGTAAAGAAAAAATACAACGTACAATGAAGATCGTCTGGACTGAGCCAGCAATACATGATTTGGACAATATTCATTCGTACATATCAAAAGATTCTGCCCGTTACGCTTCCATACTCGTCGAAAAAATTCTAAAATCTACCGACAATCTTGAATTATTTCCTTTGATGGGCCGTGTTGTGCCGGAAGAAGGAATGGATTCCATCAGAGAAATTTTTGCTCACCCGTACCGTATCATTTATCGAATTTCAAACACTATTGAAATACTCGCTGTCATTCACGAAGCACGAGATATTAGGATAAAAGAAATTTTATAAGGGAAAACTATGACCACACACGATTTCCAAACGCTTTTTGAATTCAACTCGTGGGCGAACGCCCGCACACAACAGGCGGTAGAATCACTACCGGAAGAAAAATTGTATCTCGATCTCAAAAGCAGTTTCGGTAGTATTCACGGTACACTAGTGCATCTTGTCGGAGCGGAAGATATTTGGCTGCAACGACTGAATGGTGCTGATCCCGGAATTTTTATGAAGAAAGAGCAGTATCCAACGTACGAATCTGTGAAAGCAAAATGGAAGAAGGTTGAAACGGAGTGGCAGAAGTATCTTTCCACAGTTACAGAAGATGAACTTGCCCGCACGCTGACGTTCCATACACAAAAAGGTGATCTTGTTACGCAAAAAGTATGGCAGGCGCTTCAGCATATGGTCAATCATTCAACATACCATCGTGGACAAATAACCACATTAATTAGGCAGAGTGGCGGAACGCCTGTCGGAACAGATCTGATCGCGTTTTATCGTCAACAAAAGTAACTTCAATCTCAAAAAAGTACATAGTCAAACCTTAAAAAGTCATAATTTTTCAAAACCTTGCAAAGGTTCAAAAGGGAACGTCAAAATCTTCGCAAGGTTTTTCCCTCTTTTTAAGGGACGACTACATAACTGATGTGACACAGTAAAGAATGACTGTCTAAAAAGTAATATCGTCATGCGTCACATCAGTACATAAACAAAAACTCCCAATCATTGTTGATTGGGAGTTTTTGTTGAATCATTCTCGGCTGTGAAGGTCGCGGTTACGTTATGCGACATCTTCTTGTTTCAATTCTTCGGGCGCTTCGCCCCCTTCATCGGGATGACTGCCGGAAGTAAAGATCAATTCATCCTTTTTCTTATTCAATTTCACTTTAATGACGCTTCCCTCGGTGAATGAACCTTTCAGAATTTCTTCTGCGATTGGATCTTCCACATACTTTTGCAGTGCGCGGCGGAGCGGGCGAGCACCGTAGAGCTGATCGTATCCTTTTTCCGCAAGAAATTCTTTTGCCTGCTTGCTCAGTTCAATCGAAATATTCATCGAATTCATTCGTTTGAACAAATCTTTCACCTGAATGTCGATAATCTTCATGATGTCTTCTTTAGTCAATTGATGGAAGACAATGGTGTCGTCGATACGGTTGAGGAATTCAGGGTTGAAGACGCGTTTCACCGCTTCCTCAATAGTATTTTTCATGTGCTTATACTTATCACTGACTGTTTCTTCAGCAAAACCAAACCCTTTCGAGGCGCGAATATCGCGGGCGCCAATGTTCGAGGTCATAATGAGAATCGTATTTTTGAAATCAACTTTGCGGCCGAGTGAATCAGTCAGTTGACCATCATCAAGAACCTGCAACAGAATGTTGTACACATCGGGATGCGCTTTTTCAATTTCATCGAGAAGCACAACGGAATACGGTTTGCGTCGCACTTTCTCCGTTAACTGTCCCCCTTCTTCGTAGCCGACGTATCCCGGAGGCGCGCCGACAAGTCGCGAGACAGAGAATTTTTCCATGTACTCGCTCATATCAACGCGAATGAGTGCTTCATCGGTATCGAACAAATACCGAGCGAGTGCTTTTGCTAATTCTGTTTTTCCAACGCCGGTTGGTCCGAGGAAAATGAATGAGCCGATAGGTCGTTTTGGATCTTTTAATCCGGCGCGTGTACGGCGTATTGCCTTCGCCAGTTTCTCAATCGCCTCATCTTGACCGATGATTTGCGATTTTAACGCAGCCTCCATCTTCAACAGTTTCTGTGTTTCCGATTCCGCAATCTTATTCACCGGAATGCCAGTCATCATGGCTACTACGTCGGAGATATTCTCTTCCGTTACTTCAAATACCATAGATTGCGATTTCATTTCCCATTCGCGTTTGGCAATTTCAAGGTCGCTCAGCAATTTCTTTTCAAGGTCGCGCAATCGTGCCGCTTCTTCAAAGTTTTGGTTTTTCACCACCTGATTCTTTGATGATTTGATCTTTTCAATTTCTTCTTCCAGCTTCAGAATTTCTTGAGGAACGACAATGTTGGAAAGGTGAACGCGGGCGCCTGCCTCATCCAGCACATCAATTGCTTTGTCCGGTAGATTGCGGTCGGTGATGTACCGGTCGCTCAGTTTGACTGCCGCTTCAATGGCTTTATCGGTGTACCGAACGCCGTGATGTTGTTCGTATTTCTCTTTGATGTTTTTCAAAATTTGGATGGTATCTTCAACACTTGTTGGATCAACCATAATTTTTTGGAATCGGCGGTCAAGCGCACCATCTTTTTCGATGTATTGGCGATATTCGTCAAGTGTAGTTGCACCGATACACTGCAAGTCGCCACGGGAAAGCGCCGGTTTGAACATGTTGGAAGCATCAAGCGAGCCAGAAGCCCCGCCGGCGCCGACAATTGTATGTAATTCATCAATGAACAGAATGACATCTTTCGCTTTTTCCAATTCGTTCATCACCGCCTTCATTCGCTCTTCAAATTGTCCGCGATACTTTGTTCCGGCTACGAGTGCTGCAAGATCGAGCGTGACGACACGCTTATCATGAAGCACGCGGGAAACTTTTTTGTTTACGATGCGTAACGCAAGTCCTTCTGCAATCGCGGTTTTTCCAACACCAGGTTCGCCAATCAGTACCGGATTATTTTTCTTTCGGCGCGAAAGCACTTGGGCAACACGTTCAATCTCTTTTTCCCGACCGACGACTGGATCGAGTTTGTTTTCTGCGGCAAGTTTGGTCAGGTCGCGTCCGAAGTTATCGAGGACAGGAGTTTTAGATTTTTCCTGTTTTTTCTCCTGCGCTTGTGTTGACTGTTGCGGTGGAGTTGAGGGTTTGCCGCTGATGATGTTGTCGAGTTCGGCGCGCACTTTGTCGTAGTGAACGTCATATTGATGAAGAATTTGCGCCGCAATGTTATCATCGTCTCGCAAGAGTGAAAGGAGTAGGTGTTCGGTGCCAATAACGTCTGATTTGTACAACTTTGCTTCAAGGTAGGTAATCTTTAAAACTTTTTCTGCCTGTTTGGTGAGCGGAATGTTCCCAATTGTCAGCGTTCCGCCCGATGTGCGAACGGTATCTTCAATTGTTTTCTTCAGTTTATACAAGTCGCATCCAAGATTACGGAGAATCTTTACTGCAATGCCTTCTCCTTCACGTATGATACCCAGAAGCAGATGCTCGGTGCCGATGTAATCGTGGCCCAACCGGAGCGCTTCTTCACGGCTTAATCGAATAACATCTTGAACACGATTCGAGAAATTACCTTCCATTGAGAAATCCTTATTGTGAAAATTTTTGTCCTACTCTATAACAGATGAATGCACAGGTGAGTTTCTCTATGAATATACCTAAATAGTGAAGGGGTGTCAAGAAACCAGACAGAGGAGTGAAGAGGAAAAATTTTTTTGGTGTGATGGAGTAGGTAAAACGTTGACTTTTCAGCGTTATTTGGCTATATTCGTAAGCCAAATCACAGTAATTGCGCGGTAGCTCAATGGCAGAGTCCACCTGCAGGGGGCTGTTATCCCGATAGTGTGGGGATGGAGGTTCGAGCAAGAGGAATGAATTGTGATTCGGTAAAGATTCCGCGGTAGCTCAATGGCAGAGCATGCGGCTGTTAACCGCAGGGTTGTAGGTTCGAGCCCTACCCGCGGAGCGGAAAAACTTAAATCCCGAGAGCACTCGGGATTTTTTTATTCCATGGCATACTTTCTTTACATTCTTCAATCGGTACACTCCGGCGTGTTTTACACGGGCTCATCGGATAACCCTCAGCGTCGCGTTCACTTTCATAATACTATTGAAACAGGTTTTACTTCTCGTTATCGTCCATGGAAGATTGTGTTCACAAAAGAATATCCGACAAAACATCTTGCTCAACAAGCCGAACGAAAAGTGAAGTCGTGGAAGAGTAGCAAAATGATTGAGCAATTGATTAACGGTACGATTGAGATTTAACCTGTGGCTGTTATCCCGACAGAGTCGGGATGTAGGTACGAGCCCTACCCGCGGAGCGGAAAAACTTAAATCCCGAGAGCACTCGGGATTTTTTTATTCCATGGCATACTTTCTTTACATTCTTCAATCGGAACACTCCGGCGTGTTTTACACGGGCTCATCGGATAACCCTCAGCGTCGCGTTCACTTTCATAATACTATTGAAACAGGTTTTACTTCTCGCTATCGTCCATGGAAGATTGTGTTCACAAAAGAATATCCGACAAAACATCTTGCTCAACAAGCCGAACGAAAAGTGAAGTCGTGGAAGAGTAGAAAAATGATTGAGCAATTGATTACCGGCGCGATTGAGATTTATCCCGAAAGAGTCGGGATGTAGGTTCTCCGCCTTCATACAAAACATTTCGGCGGACAGGAATCTCTATCGAAGATTCGCCACAGGCGAACCCGCGGAGCGGATTTCACTTCGTTCATCAAAATTTTAAGATTCCAAACACCTGCCCCGCAAGAAAATAGAGTATCCCGATTGTGAGCAGCCATCCGAGTATATCCAATGCAAATCCATTTCGGATCATTTGCTTTACAGTAATGTAACCAGTTCCATATACCAGCGCGTTTGGAGGGGTTGCTACTGGGAGCATGAATGCCATTGATGCAGCGACAGCAGCGGCGATAGCGAGCGATACTGGATTTTCTCCTGATGTTTGTGCAATGGCGATGACAATCGGCACCATCATACTTGTAACGGCAGTGTTCGATGTAACTTCAGTAAGAAAATCTACCAACAGCACAACAGCAAACATCATTACCAGTGTAGAGGGAGTGCCGAGAACACTCACGAATGTTGTAGCAATCCATGAAGCGAAGCCTGTTTTAAACATTGCATCCGAAAGAGCAATACCACCGCCAAAAAGAATGAGCGTTCCCCAATCAACAAATTTTGTGTCGTGCCAGTCAAGAAGAAATTCGCCTTTTCTGAAATTTACCGGAAGTATAAAACACAATGTCCCAACCAACAGTCCGATGGAATATTCATCAATCCATGACATTTGTTTGGTGAGAAATTCCGGCAAAAGGATGTTCCAAAATGGATTTGTAATCCAGAGAAAAACCGCCAGTAAAAATGCCGTAATCGTAAGTTTTTCCCCGCGGCTCATTGTGCCTAACGTGGCCCGTTCCCGTTCAAGTTGTTCTTTGCCGCCGGGCAACGAACTAATTTCCGGCGGATTAAGATAGAGAAGAATTTTCCACGCGAGAGGAACCATGATGATGACATAGGGCACTCCGAACTTCATCCAGTCAAAAAATGTCATGCGCTGATATGATGGGTCAGCGGCAAACGTTGAATTGAGAATACCCAGTGCAATGCCGTTGGGTGGAGTGCCGATGATTGTTCCGACTCCGCCAATGGAAGCACCCCACGCAATGCCAAGCATCAGTGCTACACCGAACTGCGATTCTCCCGGTTTCAGATTCATCAGTCGAAGAATACCGAGACCGAGAGGAAGCATCATAGCCGTCGTTGCTGTATTCGAAATCCACATTGAAAGAAATGCGCTGACACCCATCATGCTGAGCAGGATGGATTGTGAATTGTTTGCAAAACTACCGCGGGTTAACAGCCACAGTGTCAGCCGTCGATCGAGTCTCCATTTTTGCATTGCGGCAGCAATGAGAAATCCGCCAAGAAATAAATAGATAACAGGATTTGAATAACTCAACAGGGTATTCTTAATGGTAAATTCGTACAGTGTTGTTTCTGAAATGCCGGTAACATGCAAGAACGGAAGCACCACTGCAGGCAACAATGCAGTGATGGGAAGCGGAACTGCTTCGCCAATCCACCAGATGACCATTAGTAAAAACAGAGCAAAGACCGATTGCATGGATAAAGCAATCACTGCAGGATCAATGTCGGCTCTGTGTTCTTGAACGATTTGTTGAGCGGTATGGTGGAAGAAGGGAAATGTCGGCAGAAAAAGAATGATGAAGAAGAACGCTAAGCCGAGTACTAACCACACGGATTTGAAGGAGAAAGATGATTTCATAAAAGGAGGTATATACAATAGAAAACCCGGCTACCGATGTTGTGCCGTCTGGTTTTTTTTGTTCTGTACGGCAATTCGTTCCGCCGAAATGTATTGTCTTTTTTTGAGAGTAGCAATAAAACGTACATCCCCTGAAATATCAGTTTTCTTTCATAAAGATTTCGGGGATGTGTATTTTTCTCAGTTTAGACAGAAAAATTATTTTGTTTCCTTCTCATTGCCAAACTTCTTTTGCATCAATCGTCCTGTTTTTTCTACCCATTCATCTATTAGCGCATACGCTGTTGGCACGATGACGAGCGTCAGAAAGGTTGAAACGGTCAGTCCGAAAATAATTGCTACCGCAAGCGGACGCCAAAAGCCTGCGCTTTCTGAGCCGGTGACAAAATGAAATTCCGTCCAATTGAAATCATATCCGGTTCCCATCGGAATAAGCGCAAGAACTGCTGCAGCGGCAGTTAGTAGCACAGGGCGTAATCGCACTCGCCCTGCTTCAAGTAATGCAGTATCGAGCGGTAAGCCCCCTTCATTGTGTTTATGTTTTACGAAGTCGAGGAGAATAATTCCGTTGCGTACGACAATTCCCGCAAGAGCAACTATTCCGACACCAGTCATCATTACACTGAGCGGCGTTTGTGTGACGATTAAGCCAAACAGCACACCGATGAGTGAGAGAAGAACGGAAAGCATGATGACGAACGGCGCTTTCATTGAATTAAATTCCATCACCACAATTAAAAACACCAACAGCAGT
>JBFMDF010000100.1:0-6868 GCA_040753935.1 Bacteroidota bacterium
AACTTTGTTCAAAACAAAGTCTTGCCAAATCTTAAAGACACCAGCATAACATCGGTTAAAGATTTGGCAAGTTTGGTTTAATGAAAAAACTCTCTCGGATTTGTGATCACTCCCTTCACTGCTGATGCGGCGACTGTGTACGGCGATGCAAGATACACCTGCGATTTTTTGGACCCCATCCGTCCCGGAAAATTTCTGTTGGTGGATGAAATACAAACTTCCGCACCGTTTAACCGCCCGAATGTGTCTGACGGACCGCCAAGACAAGCGGCACAGGATGAATCACCAATGCGGCAACCCGCTTCTTCGAAAATTTGCATCACGGTCTTGTCCTTGACCTTTATCGTTTTGATTTGTGCAGCAACTTCAGTTGTTGCAGGAACAATAAAAGTGTCAATCGTTACTTTCTCGCCGTACAGAATTTCCGCCGCCGCCACAAAGTCTGAAATTTTTCCTCCGGTGCAGCTGCCGATGTATGCCCGATCCAGTTTTGTTCCCGCCACTTCGCTCACCACCGCTTTGTTATCCGGCGAATGAGGTTTGGCAATTGTTGGTTCAATCTCTTTCACATTGAAGCGATGTACCGAATGATAGTGTGCATCGTCATCATTGTAGAACGCTTCAAACTCTTTGTTGGTGCGAGCGCGAACATAATCAAACGTGGTTTTATCCGGTGCGCAGACGCCATTTTTTCCACCGGCTTCAATCACCATGTTACAGAGCGTCATCCGGTCTTCCATTGTCATTGCATCAACGGTTGAGCCGCAAAATTCCATCGCACGGTACGTTGCACCGTCAACACCAATTTTTCCGATGACGGCAAGGATGAGATCTTTTGCCATTAAATACTTCGGCATTTCTCCTTCAAAAATAAATTTCATTGTCTCCGGTACTTTTACCCACAATTTTCCTGTGCCGAGAACAAACGCCGCATCGGTATTGCCGATACCTGTTGCAAATTCCCCAAACGCTCCTGCCGTACAGGTGTGGGAATCTGTTCCGAACAAGACTTCGCCCGGACGAGTGAATCCTTCTTCGGGCATTGCTACATGACAAACTCCTTTGTAACGTGATGTACCAACATCGTAGTAGTGAGGAAGTTGTTGTTCTTTCACAAAGTCCCGCAGAATCTGAATGTTGCGGTTGGCGTGAACATCTTTTGTAAAAATATAATGGTCGGGAATGACAACGACTTTCTCTGGATCCCACACCTTTGCCTCTGCACCAAATTCGCGTTTGAAAATCCCGAATGTTCCCGGACCGCATACGTCGTGCGTCATCAACACGTCAACATCAACCCAAACATTGTCTCCTGGTTGAACAGATGCTTTACCGGAATGTTTGGCAAGAATTTTTTCTGTAATGGTCATTCCCATAAAAAAAATTTACCTCTGATCAATGATGATAAAATGTAGACATGAATGAAAATCTGTGCCTAACGGAGGTATGTTCTCGCGTTCCTACCATTAGTGTTTTATACCGCCTGTGCTTCCTGACGAACAAAAGAATCCTGTTCTTTTCTGTACCGCGCGCCAATGGCGTGGTTAATGGCATTCAAATATGCTTTCACGCTACCGGTAATGACATCGGTACTGGCAGAACGTCCGTTGAACACATATCCGTCAATGGCAATTTTCACGAACACTTCTCCAATTGCGTCGCGTCCCCACGCAACGGATTTAATGGAATAATCGAGTAATTCCGCACTGATGCCCGTAATTCGTTCGATAGCGCGATACGCCGCATCAACCGGTCCGTCGCCGGTGGCAGAATCTTGATAAAACTCGTTTCCTTTCTTTAATCCAACGGTAGCAGTGGGAACAAGATTTAGTCCGCTGGTGACTTGAAATGTCTCGAGTTTATATGTCTCTTCAAGATTAGAAGGTTCATCTTGGAGAATTGCAATCAGATCATCGTCGAAAATTTGTTTCTTTTCATCAGCAAGTTTTGTAAAAATGGCGTACGTTCGTTCCAATTCATCAGCCGAAAGATTATAGCCGAGTTCTGCGTATCGTTGTTTTAACGCATGTCTGCCGCTATGTTTGCCAAGCACCAGCGTGCTGTGTTTAATGCCGACGCTTTGCGGCGTCATAATTTCGTACGTCAATGAATTTTTCAGCATGCCGTCTTGGTGAATTCCTGCTTCATGGGCAAACGCATTATCACCCACAATTGCTTTATTGCGTTGGATGTGCATACCGGTTAATGACACCAGCAGTTTGCTCGACTTGTATATTTCTTCTGTGTTGACGTTGGTATGAACAGTCAACATCTCTGAACGTGTGCGAATAGCCATCACAATCTCTTCCAACGATGCATTGCCTGCCCGCTCGCCAATGCCGTTGATCGTACATTCGACCTGACGTGCGCCATTCATAACAGCAGCGAGAGAATTGGCAACCGCCATACCGAGATCATTATGGCAGTGCGCACTGAGAATTACGTTGTTGATGTTTCGAACGCGTTCGGTGAGCGCTTTGATGATAGCGCCGTACTCATTCGGAATTGCATAGCCGACTGTATCCGGAATATTGATAACTGTTGCACCTTCAGCAATTACTGCTTCTACAATGTGGCACAGAAAATCAATATCGCTGCGCGAGGCATCTTCGCAAGAAAATTCAACATCGTCACAGTACGATTTTGCAAGACGTACGGCTTTGACAGCGGCATCCAACACTTCCTCGCGAGATTTTTTCAATTTGTATTTCAAATGAATATCCGATGTGGCAATAAACGTATGGATGCGCGGTTTCGCCGCATACTTTAACGCTTCCCAGGCACGGTCAATATCTCCTTTGTTTGCACGGCTCAGTGCGGCAATGGTGCAGGTACGAATTTGCTTGGCGATTTCTTTCACCGATTCAAAGTCCCCTTCGCTGGCAATCGGAAATCCTGCTTCAATCACATCAACCTGCAGTCGTTCTAACTGCCGCGCCATGCGGATTTTTTCGTTGAAGTTCATACTGCAGCCGGGCGATTGTTCGCCGTCGCGCAATGTGGTATCAAAAATGTAAATTCGGTTGCTCATAACGTCTCTTCAAAAATGATGATCGTATTCAGATGTTCTTGTATCCACACACTGTGTGCTAATTACCGACTACTGCATGGTTACAGATGCTTATTCTCCAATGGCACATATCGTTTTAGATCATTCATCAGAGTGGTAAACTGCTCGGGCGTTAGTGATTGCGCGCCGTCAGAAAATGCTTTTTCGGGATTCGGATGAACTTCAATGATAAGTCCATCGGCGCCGACAGGAATTGCCGCTTTCGCCATTGGTGGAATTAAACTCCGCACTCCGGTACCATGACTCGGATCGACAATCACCGGTAGATGAGAAAGTTCTTTCAATGCCGGCACGGCGGTTAAATCAAATGTGTTGCGTGTGTAGTCTTCAAATGTACGAATGCCGCGCTCGCACAGCACAACGTTGTAATTCCCTTGCGACATGATGTACTCAGCCGACATCAACAGTTCTTTATATGTGCTGGACATGCCGCGTTTCAACAACACCGGTTTTTTCGCTCTTCCGACTTCTTTTAACAGTGCAAAGTTCTGCATATTGCGCGCACCGATTTGAAACATGTCGGCATACCGTTCTATCAATGCAACGTCGCCCGGTTGAATCACTTCCGTTACAACAGGCAGTCCTGTTTTTTCCCGCGCTTCGGCAAGAAGTTTTAATCCTTCTTCTTCCAACCCTTGAAATGAATACGGCGATGTTCTTGGTTTAAACGCTCCGCCGCGAAGAATATGGGCTCCTGCTTTTTTCACTTGTTCTGCGCTTAATAAAATTTGGTCGCGCGTTTCAACCGAACAGGGGCCTGCTATCACGACAAATTGCGAATTTCCAATCTCGATATTTCCCACTTTAACGACCGAGCGCGGTTTTGTCTCTTTGCTTGCCAGTTTAAATGGTTTGAGAATCGGCACTACGCTTTCAACGTAATCGAGCGACTCAAGTTGTTGGAGTTGCGCTTTGTCCCGTTCATCGCCAACGCAGGCAATGACCGTCCGTTCTTCACCGACAATGGGATGTGGTTTGAAACCATATTCTACCACACGTTCAATCACGTGGTTATATTCTTCTTTTTTTGTTCCCGGCTTTAAGACAATAATCATAGTTGTTTACTACGCTTTCAGTAAATGGTACGTAAGGCTGTCCACCAGCGCTTTCCAACTTGCTTCCACAACGTCGGATGAAACGCCGACGGTGTTCCACGATGATGTTCCGTTTTTTGTTTCAATGAGTACACGCACTTTTGCGGCGGTAGCATTTTGCGAATCGAGGACGCGCACTTTGTAATCGGTTAATTGAATATCTTTTAACTGCGGATAAAATCGTTCGAGCGCTTTACGCAATGCTTTGTCCAGCGCGTTCACCGGACCGTTTCCTTCCGCCGCTGTAATTTCTGTTTCATTTCCTACGCGAACCTTTATCAATGCTTCGCTTCTTGCTTCTTTCTCGTCTGAATCTTTGTGAATGCTGATTTTGAACCGCTCTAATTCAAATAACTTTGTAATCTCACCGGTGTGTTTCTTCACCAGCAACTCGAACGAACCTTCCGCATCTTCAAAATAGTAGCCGTAATGTTCCATCTCTTTAATTTCTTCTACAATTCTTTGCGCAGCGGGAGATTTTTCATCAATGTTCAATCCCAGTTCTGCTGCTTTGTAAAGAACGTTGCTTTTTCCGGAAAGATCGGAAATAAGCACGCGGCGAATGTTACCGACGGTTTCCGGTTCAATGTGCTCGTATGTTTTTGGCGTTTTCATTACGGCGCTGACGTGAACACCCCCTTTGTGAGCGAACGCGCTTTCGCCGACATACGGAAGATTTTTTCGATGTTTGAGATTTGCAAGTTCGCTGACGTAGCGCGATAGTTCGGTCAACTTCTTCAGCGTATTCCCAACAACATCGAAGCCCATCTTCAACTGCAGATTCGGAATTACAGAACAGAGATTTGCATTGCCGCACCGTTCGCCAAATCCATTGATGGTTCCTTGTACATGCACGGCACCGTGCCGAACAGCGGCAAGTGTGTTGGCAACGCCGAGTTCACAATCATTGTGTGTGTGAATGCCAATTGGTGTGCGAATATGCTGTTTCACTTCTTCGACGCATTCGGATACTTCCCACGGCATTGTTCCGCCGTTGGTATCGCACAACACAATGACATCTGCGCCCGATTGTTCGGCGGCGCGCAGCGTTTTAATGGCGTAGTCTCGATCTGTTTTGAATCCGTCAAAGAAATGCTCGGCGTCGTACACTACTTCCTTTCCGTGCTTCTTCAGATACGCAACAGAATCGGCAATCAATTCAAGATTTTCTTCTTCGGTAATGTGTAATGCTTCCTTCACATGCAGTAGCCATGTCTTGCCGAAGATAGTTACCACCGGCGTTTGTGCGTCGAGTAATGCTTTGATATTCGCATCCTCTTCTACACTATTTTTCGCTCGACGGGTGCTGCCAAAGGCGGCAATCTTCGCATGATTCAACTTCACGGAACGTATCCGTTCGAAGAACTCCATATCCTTTGGATTGGAACCGGGCCATCCCCCTTCAATGTAATCAATGCCGAAGGCATCAAGCCGCTTTGCAATCTTTACTTTGTCTTCGGCAGAAAAAGAGACTTCTTCTCCCTGCGTTCCGTCACGAAGCGTGGTGTCGTATGTGAATATTTTTTTCATCTTCTTTTGTAGGCGCGGATGATAATCCGCACAGTGGGAACGGATTTTCATCCGTTCTTACAATTATTTTTTCCAATTTTCGGGACGCAAACTTCTCACCGCGGCTCCTGCCCTCCACATTTCGGAATTTTTCCATTCGTCTAATTCTTTCTGCAATGTTTCGCGGTAGTTTGGTGCGCTGGTTGAATCCAACACACGCTTGGTTTCAACGCCGTTTTGCACATCACGGTAGAGCAGTTCGAACAGCGGCTTATTAACCGCTTCAAATCGTTTCGCCCAATCGAGCGCACCGCGCTGTGCCGTAACAGAACAGGCGGCAAACATCCAATCCATTCCGTGCTTGCCGACGAGCGGATATAAACTTTGTGTTGCTTCTTCAACAGTTTCGTTGAATGCCTCGCTTGGTGAGTGTCCCATTGCACGAAGCACGTCGTACTGCGCTTTCATCAATCCGGCAATCGCGCCCATCAATACACCGCGTTCGCCGGTCAGATCGCTCAGCACTTCTTTCTCAAACGTTGTGGGGAAAAGATATCCCGACCCGATGGCAATACCGCAGGCAATGGCTCGCTCACGCGCTTTTCCTGTTGCATCTTGAAAGACGGCGAAACTTGCATTGATACCGCTTCCCTCAAGGTAGTTGGAGCGTACCGTGCGTCCGCTTCCTTTGGGCGCGACAAGAATAACATCAACGTCGGATGGAGGAACAACGCCGGTTTGATCTTTGAAGACAATAGAAAACCCATGTGAAAAATAGAGCGCTTGTCCTTTCTTCAGATTCTTTTTCACAATACTCCACTGCTGTTTTTGTCCGGAATCGGAAAGTAAGTATTGAACAATAGTTGCTTTTTGAATTGCTTCTTCAATGTTGGAAAAGAGCGTTTTCCCTTCTACCCAGCCATCGCGAACGGCGTCATCCCATCCTTTTCCTCCTTTACGCTGACCAACAATAACGTTGATGCCGTTATCGCGCAGGTTAAGCGATTGACCATATCCTTGCGGTCCGTAACCGATGACGGCGATAACTTCGTTCTTCAAAAATTCTTTTGCTTTTGCTAATGGATATTCGTCGCGGGTAACGACTTCTTCGATGACTCCGCCGAAATTTATTGTTGCCATGTTTTTCTCCTGAATAAATATTGAAACAACTTTTTATTTGAAACATCTGAAATTT
>JBFMDF010000101.1:0-6836 GCA_040753935.1 Bacteroidota bacterium
GTGGTGATTATTCCATTTTCAAGAATGTTGTAGAAACCTTCAACGCCCACAGTGAAGTAATTTTTTTCTTTATACCCGACAAACACAGCAGTGGTGAAACTATTGTTGCTGAGTGTGCCGGGTGTTGTTGCAGTACTTCGAGGATCATTGATCCTCGATTTCATTTTATAATCGCCGTACATCGTCACTTCAATTTTTTCTGTCGGTTTCACATCAAGATGGGCATACACACGCTTATATTTATCGGTTTCGCTCCCAACGCTACTGTTGTTGCCAACCATCACCCAGTAACCGACTGTTCCCTCGTTATCAACAGTGCCCCGTAAACTAATACCGAGATCGCGCGGAGTAACAAAGCCGCGGAGATCTAAAATAGTTTTTTCCAACGAACGGTAACCCCACACCACTTCTGAAATTTCAAAGGCGGGCGTTTGTTGAAGTCCGAACATTAGGTCAGAACCGGCAAAAACATTTTTCCATTTGAGGTACGCATCTTTAATAAACGGCGCGCCGGTTGTTCCTTCCAACCTGAATCGGCTGGTAAACTCAGGCGAAATATCGCCGTCATAGGTCAAATAAATTCTGCGAAATTGAAAGCTGTTAAAATCGCGCGTGCCGTTTATTGCAGTGTTTCCGAGCGATGCAATTCCTGTATCGCGTGAGACGTTATAAAAATAATCGCCAAACATAATGCCGCTAAGTTTGGCGGCCGATTGTTCCTGAGCCCCAAGCGGCATCAATACAATGAACAGCATCAGGGTTATTGAACAGGTTTTCATTGTTTCCTCATTACAAGTACAAGTGGATATTTAGTAAACGTTAAGAAAATGTCAATCAAACATTACCTTTACTTTACTGGAATGTTATCAAATTGTTAGCAAACGCTCGTTTGTCTTTCTTAACGAAAAATTAATACGTTATTTACACAACAATCACGGCACCTCAGTATGTTGAGAGCATGAAAACTATCACGATTGGTTCTATCACGATTGATCCGGAACGATTTCTTGTGTTGAAAAACGGAATTCCAATCGTACTAACAAAAACCGAGTTCGATATTCTTTACTTGCTGATGAACAATGCCGGTAAAGTATATTCCCGACGCGATATTTCAAAATATGTGTGGGGGAAGGAAGAGATTGGTTTTCCGCGGACGATTGATGTTCACATCTGCAACATCCGGAAGAAGATTGGTAAGGTAAACGACCACAACGTTATTGTCGTTCATAAAAAGGTTGGTTATAAATACAATGAGCCGAACCTCTACCATAGCGGCGTATTTCCGTCTGTCCCCAAAGAAACAAACGATTCACTGCGACGCAACAATTGAAGATTCTTGTCGTGAGCCAGCTGTAATCGCAGAAGTGTGTACTACACAGGAAAATGAATAATTTTTCTGAACCTCCTTTTATCTCCTCTGCTTTTTTCCTGTTCTACGGATATCGATTCTGATGTTACTTCTTTACCTCGGAAAATTAGCAGGTGAAACGTCTGCGGTGTATCGTTAATTGCCAGCATGCTTTCTCCGCTATTAAAGCAGTGTATTCCTTTATACTGATACTGATCGTGCCGATGAACATGGCCATGAAGAATTGCCTTCACGCCGGCTGAGAGTAATAGTTTGATCAGTCTTTTCTTCTTATGAAGTTTCATGGTGGCGGCTTCAAACGCACGCCACAATTGCTCTGCCTTTGATTGAAAATCAATTTCCTCCTTCGCCTGAAAATGATGATGAATAGCGGCGATAACATGTTTACTCTTCATTCGAGCATCCGATAGTAATGACTTCAATGCCTCGACATGTTTCCGCTCTACCTTGCCATTGGAGCCAATCGGATTTTTCATCGCATGCCACCGTGCAACAGAATTAATACCGACAATGGCAACTCCGCCCAGCACTTTCACAAACGGAAACGGTTGATCCGGCTGAAACAGCATTGCGCCGTCAAATGTCTCTTTCAATGTTGTGTAGAATGCGTGCACCTTCGCATCATAATCGGCAGACTGACACGCGGAAGGAAATTTTAACACATCTTCGGCATAATAAGGTCCTCCAAAAACATCATGGTTTCCAATAACAACACTCACTTTGCGGCCATCCAGCAATGAATGTTCTTGCAGTAAAGCACGAAAGAGATTTAACTCTTCTGTCCGTGCCTGATTGGTAACATCGCCGGTGATAATGATATGATCAACGTTCAACTCTTGACAACGTCGGAACAATGAACGCACTATGTGTATCCGCTCAGGAAAATATTCGGCACTAAGATGAAAATCCGAAAGATGAGCAATACGGTATTCTTGTTTCATAGTAATAATTTCCGTCCTTCTTGGTTGACAAAAAAAAAGAGAAAATCCCTTTCGAGATTTTCTCTTTTTCTGAATCGGAGCTTCACGGGATTACTTCACCAGCATCATTTTCTTTACTTGGGAGAAACTTCCCGCTGTAAGTCTGTAAAGGTACACTCCGCCAGCAAGTCCTGTTGCATCAAAATCGACTGCATAAGAGCCGGCTTGTTGGAATCCGTTTACCAATGTTGCAATTTCACGTCCTACCACATCATACACTTTCACCGTTACAAAACCTGAAACGGGAAGTGAGAAGTTAATAACAGTAGAAGGATTAAACGGATTAGGGTAGTTTTGAGCAAGCGTATAGTTGCTTGGTGTTCCTATCTCTGTAAGTTCACGAACACTTGTCACCGTATATGGAGAAGTGTACACAATGTTTTGCGGATTCCACACCGCCCAATTCGCCGTCCAGTCGCTATTTCCTATTGCGCCGCGGAATGTAGTAGCAGTAAAAAATTGGTCGGCAACTCGCGGATGGCTGAAGTCGGCTCCACTTAGGGCGGGTGAACCTGCCTGCGGCATAAAATTAGGAGTCGTTAAATTAAACGGATCGGTAAGTTGAACATTTGCCGCCTCTGCCAAAAAGGTATTTCCTTTTGCTGAAGCAGTGCCCCACGCGTTAACATCAAATGTGCCGTTAGACGAAGTAGTATCGAAGTATTTGTTATTTTTAATTCCGGCAAGAATACTGTTCCGGAGAGTAAGCGTATCTCCTTGCGCGGCAGTAGCCGTGTTTTTACCATCAATAAAAATTCCCAAAGGCCATCCCAGAATAATTGAATTATGTAATCCGTATTGTGTTGACCGCCGCCAATGTGCCGCTCGCTTAAAGTTCACATTATCGTAGTCGGTGGAAGATGTTGTTTTCATCGGACCAACAAACGTTGCATTGGAGATCGTAGGATTCGAACGGGGTGTATTCAACGAACCGCTGGCATCATTGTCTGCTTCCATCGCATGACTTGCACTGACATCGGCAATGTTAGGATTCCGGAGACCAATGAGATATTGCAATTTACCGCGGAAACCAAAATCTGTATCAAAGTCATCGTCAACACACTGATTGGAAATAAGGTATTTCGCATTCACTGTTCCGCCAAACCATTCAAATGAATCATCGCCATTGCGGGTAACCATAATATATTCCAACGTTGTACCGCGCCCAACGCCTCCCATGGTCAATCCATTAATTTCAGAATTTGGTGCAAACGGAATTCCGGAATACTCAATCCGCACATATCGCATCACGCCGGAGTTATCATCATCGTTTGGTGTTGCGCCGCCGCCGTACTGCACTCCAACGCCTCCTTCAAATGTCGCCACACCTCCGGGAACGTTAATGGAGGCGTTCCCTGCAATCAACACACCGCCCCAATCACCAGTGTTGCGTTGCCCCGGAGGTTTTGAACTAGTGAATACTATGGGGTGAGTCGCCGTTCCGATTGCCATAATTTTTGCGCCTCGCTCGATAATCAACGAACCCTTGCTGTCTTTGTCTCCATAAATCACTGTGCCGGCAGGAATAGTAAGGGTGGCTGGAGCTTTCACCTTGAAAAATCCCTTCAGCAGATATTGTTTTGTTGAATCCAATTTGAGATCGGTTTGAATAGAATCTTTTAGTTCAATTAACTGCGCATACAGCACCGACTGTAGCATTAGTAGAGCTGCTATTGCCGCATACCATCGTAGCGATCGTGTAGTCATCATGTACCTCCTTTGATTAAATGAAGATGAATTAAAAAATGAATGTGAAGGAAAGAACTTACTCCATACAGCAACAGCAGAAGTATACGATTCACCTATTAACGAAGTATGGTGAAAAGATTACGACAATATTATCTTCCCACGTTGCAGTAGCCACAATAACATTCTTCTCCCTTCCGCAACGGGACTATAACTTATATGAAATACCGAGCGAATACGTTGTTCCCACGCTGTTTGAGCGTGCAATCTGGTCTGTGGTTCCCTGCTTTACTTTAAACACCTGCGCTTCGTGCAAGAGATCTTTCACTGAAAATTTCACTTCGTAGTGTTGAAACAATGTTTTTGTCAGCGTCAGATCAACTACATTACGAGGCATCTCACGAATGTCTTCAGAGGCTAACGTAGAGGCTTCAGAAATTCTCTCTCCGAATTTATTGAACATGACAGAGGTGCTGAAGCCATACTCCGGCAAACTAAACAGTAATGAAAGGTTGACCATGTACGGAGACTGCCCTTGCAACGGCCTATCTTTCTTTTCTAACCCAATTCCCGTTAATGTGGTAACTTTAGAATTAACTCGTGTGTAATTACCCGTCAGAGCAAAATTGCTCAACACGGTACTGAGGTGACGCAATGATGCGCGAAATTCAATTTCATAACCATAGTTCACTCCGTTTGCATTATCAAACGTTCTATCTGAGCCAAGTGCGCTTCCCGGTACATTCACCATTTCTATCGCGTCAGTAAGTTTCTTATAAAAATAACTTACCGAAAGGAGTTCGCCGGGATTGGGAAATAATTCCCACCGCACATCATAGTTGCGGATAAGCGCACGGCGAAGTTTATCGTTTCCATACACCGTTAGTTGTGTAGTAAAATCGTAATACGGAAACGGCGCTAATTCGCGCAATTCGGGACGGTTCACTGTTTGACTGTACGCCAAACGCAAATTTGTATTTTCCGCAAGCGAGTACGTAAAATTCACCGAGGGGAGCACATCAACATTCTGCACGCTTTTGTTAATAGGTGAATTATCCAAGTAAAACGATGAAACTCGCTGAATGAAATTTTCAACGCGGGCACCTACATTCAAACGAAAGTTTTGTGCAAAGAGAGTAAAAGGAACATCCGCCATGGCATAGTACGCAACCTCGCTGTAGCCGGCAGTATAATTGTTTGAACCGTTGCTATACTCACTAATTCTGAACCCGTTGCTTTTAACATTTTCCGGACGAAATAGCGAATCGACAGCGTACAATAACAGCGAGCGGTCAAACGGTTCGCCGGGCATTGGCCGTACGAACGCAATCAGCCGCGAATTAAATGAACGATCTTTATCTTCGTACAATCCACCGATCTTCAACTTGATTGTTTCTATAGGAAGGGTAATATCGACTGCATAATTTCTCACAATATCATTTAATGAAGAATAGAACCTGCCGCCGCTACGAGTTTGCGCTTGGTAGTCAACAACGGCATAATACGGTTCATCAGGTTCGGTAGCATCTTTCGCATAACCAACACGCCGCCCGTCCGGCTCTGACCTGTACGATTGCGAATACGCCGCGCGCCACTGCAGACGCAAATCGTTAACATCAGCAAAAACATGTTCGCCAATCACCTGCGTTGAAGCAATTGAACGCTCAGTATAACGAAAACCGATGTTCTTGACCAGACTGGGTCGATCGTTATACAATCCTTCCAACATCACTACTTCATCATCGGCTGTTCTGTTATACACATTTCTCAATGAAAATTTATGAAAAGGATTCATCTTGAAACTGATATTTGCCATTGTTCCCCACAACACAGAAAAGGCATCCTTCACGCCGGTGTAGAGATACTTCGGTCGGTCGGCTTCGTAGTCATTTCGTTCTAATTGAGAGTGAGAATAATTATTTCGATACGTCAGCGCCGCAACAAAACCAAATTGACTTTCTTCAAAAACCGAGTACGCATTCCCAATAGAGATATCCATACTTTTATTGAACGGCGCTTTGATTGTTTTCATCGACCAATTATCTGGAAACCGTCGGGCGTATGCTTGTTGCTCCTCCACAGGAATAATGCCACGGGTGAAATCCGATGGAAGGTTTGAGGGAAGCGCG
The DNA here is from genome assembly GCA_040753935.1 of Bacteroidota bacterium. Classification (GTDB taxonomy): domain Bacteria; phylum Bacteroidota; class Ignavibacteria; order UBA10030; family UBA8401; genus SpSt-333. The sequence continues at coordinate 6,165 of JBFMDF010000101.1, forward strand.
CGTGTGCCATCGTCAATACCAAGCCAATCGGTGCTTCCGCCACGATATGTCGTCATCGATTGTGTGGTACTATTTGTATTAAACGAGTTACCGACACTGACCCGCATTGTGAAATCATCGGGAAAATCTATGGTGGTCAGTTGGATGTTGCCGCCGCTAAAATCTCCTTGCATATCGGGAGTAAAAGTTTTGGAGATAACAATGTTCTCTAACAAGTTCGAAGGGAACATATCGAAAGAAAATGATCGCTTTTCCGGTTCCACGCTGGAAAGTGTAGCGCCGTTTAGTGTGGTGTTGCTGTAACGTTCGCTGGTGCCGCGGATAAAAACAAATTTATTATCCACCAGCGTTATACCTGTTACTCGTTTCAGCGCGTCACCGCTGGTGGCATCGGGGGCTCGTTTTATCTGTTCTGCGCTGATACCATCACCAATGGCTATTGCTCTGCGACGTTCAGCAAGCAGCGCCCCTTCACCCGAACGAATGACATCTGCTCGCACCACTACTTCCTGACCAATCACCGATTCTTGGGTCAACACAACATCAAGTGTTGCACGTTTGCCCGGCTGGATATCAACCTGCGTTACTGTTTGCGGAACATAGCCGATGTAAGAAAAACGCAGCGTGTAACTGCCCGGTGGAATATTTTTTATCTCATATCTGCCGTCTGTA